>JAQRMU010000001.1 GCA_028598975.1 Gammaproteobacteria bacterium
TCTTCCGGTGCTGGCGTTTCGGTCAATATTCACGCCGATGAAATCAATGAATTAATGGGTGACGAGTTCATTCCTATGATCAACAAAGCCGGTGGTGCAGGATTTCAAGTAACAGCGTACACCCAAACAGTCTCCGACATCGTAGTTAAGTTAGGTGATGAAGCAAAAGCAGGGCAAGCAATAGGTAATTTCGGCACAGTAATCATGCTTCGCGTAAAAGAGGTTGCAACAGCGGAACTTCTAACTTCACAGCTTCCAATGGTAGAGGTGTCAGCCTCAACGGAAGTGACAGGTGCGGGAGACTCAGTAGATCTTGATTCTGATGTTGACTTCACTTCTAACAGTCAAGACAGGATTCAGTGGACGCCAAGCGAAATGCTTCATCCCTCGTCAATTATGTCGCTCCCCAAAGGGCAGGCATTTATTTTGACGACGGGTGGCACGCTGTGGAAGGTAAGGATACCGTTACCTGATAGCAAGCAAGATCTTTATCTTGCAGATAAGTTCTCTCAAATGGCGGCTGACATGGAAGAGTCGTACCGAACAAGTGAAAATTGGTGGGTAGACTAATGGCTTCAGATGATAATAGACAGCGTTCAAGTTCAGGTTTTTTTGGCGTTTGGTTGGGCCGAATAATGACACTGTGTTTTTGGCTTTTATTTTCCCTGTTTATCTCCATTGTAATCGAATGGATAGGGATGAATTTTAGCTGGGAAGATGAGGGCGTTAAACACAGCCAAGCAATGCTGCAAACTGAATTAACCTACTTAAACGAAGACTTCAAGCAAAGCATGCTTGTTTCAAGCCCTGTGGTTTTTGCACAAGATGTAAAGAGGTTTATTCATAAATGGGTTTACAAGAAGACGGGTATAGAAACCTTAGCTGCGAAAGTGGTTAACACGGAAAACCCTCATTGGGTGCTGGCTCTTATTGCTAAGTATGCAATTGCCGCCATGAATATTACTCAGGTGTTCGCGGTGCGGCTGGCCATCCTAATGCTGGCAATGCCAGCCTTTATTATTGGTGCTGTGGCAGTAATAGAGGGTTTAACGCAACGAGATATTAGAAGGTGGTCTGTAGGTCGAGAAAGAGCAACGATGTACCATTATTCAAAGCGAGCTGTACCGTTCTTTTTAATTGCGCCATGGTTTGTTTATTTAGCTATGCCTAACTCAATACACCCAAACCTTGTCATTTTACCTTTTGTCGTTTTCTTTGCGATAGGTTTGTATTTCATGACTTACCTGTTCAAGAAGCACATCTAAAGCCTAACCTGCCACGCCGGACATTCGGTACTTCATTGATTAAGGTCGGGGCATTCGGCAGTATAAGCATCACGTTAGTTAAAGGTGCTCAGAATGCTAAAGAAATTAAAAACAATCACAGCAATAGCGTTGGCCGTAGGTTCAGTTGCGGCCAACGCTGCTACATTTGCAGAAAAAGAATCTCTCGCAAGATTGCTTCATGAACTTGATGTAATCACATCACTTGCCAATCAAGCCGAAAGCCACTCAAACCCTGACAGTAGAATCAAATTCCAATACAACTTATTGCGAAAAGATATTGCTCGAATTGGACTGGGTGTTAAAGAGCATCTTGATGCTCCCGCTGTTGAGCCAAGACAATACGAGCCACTCTCTGGCGACTACAGAAGATAGTCATGGCAGATAAAGAAACGGCATTCTCAAACGCTACCGGATTTCTAATGTCAGATCTTTCCGTAGTAATAGTCGGAGCGGTTGGGATTGCATTGTTTTCTTGGTCAGCTTGGGTTTCTTTTTCTCACTACCGACAATGGCAACGAAATGAAGGCGGGGTAACGCTTGATGACGTCTTTAGCAGCATGATACGAAGTGCGCTACTTGTCATGCTAGTACTACTAATACTCAATTAAGGAATAAACAAAATGTCTTTACGAAAAACACTTACTAGTGCTTCAGCGCTTTATCTCTCGCTCTGTCAGACCGCCTTTGCAGTGCTTCCTACGGCCCCTGCATCTGTGGGTGGTGCCTCATCAAGCGGCTCTGTTCTCGATTGGTTTAAAGGGCTAGCTAAAGAAGGCGGAGTAATTCTAGGTTTAGTATTGGCTGTCGCTGCTTTTAGTTGGGTTGCATGGGGCGTTATTGCCGATGTTCATGCTGCTCGAACGGGCAGGAAGGAATGGGGTGAAGTGGGTTTTACGGGAATTATTGGTGCTGTAGTACTGTTATTTGTTACCTACTTGCTCGGCGTAGCGGCGAATATCATTGACATCTAGCAATGAAATTTTAGCTGACAGGCTTAATGATGATCCTCCTATTTTTAGGGGGTTAACCAACTCTGAGTTGGGCATGATAATTAAGTATGGCGCCCTATTCTGGATACCTGTCAGTATTTTTGTTATGTCCTTATTTGGTAAAGCCATTATGGGTGATCTGGTCAAGTTAAGCCGCACACATTTCTTTTACACTTTCGAACTCAATAGGCGACATGTCATTTAATGTCGTATGTAATCGCTCATAGTTGTAATATTTAATATATTTTTCAACATC
>JAQRMU010000010.1:0-5015 GCA_028598975.1 Gammaproteobacteria bacterium
AGCTAAAACATATAACAAGGTAAGTTTAAGGAGTCAGGTAACTTTATTTTTTGATGGCTTAGCGTTGCTTAAAGTCCAATACGAACAATTTAAAATCAATGCTTGCTTTATCCAAACGGGCTCTATAAAATGCCGCTCTTTCTTGGGGTGTTTAGCTCAGCTGGGAGAGCATCGCCCTTACAAGGCGAGGGTCGGGGGTTCGATCCCCTCAACACCCACCAAGATTAAATTTAGTACCGCGTTTTCACTAGACTTTTTTATCGAAACAGTCTGTAAATCAAGCTAAATACTCTGAACTATGGATAAGCTAATTTATAGTTTTTTAGCTGCCCCCTTGTTCTAACCATTAGATTCCCGCTAAAAACATGCGGGAATGACAAGCCTGCTGATATAGTTTGATTTCCACCCTACCCAAAACTCAGCACAAATACTTATATATCAAAACTTTCAGCCCCTTCCCTTCCATTGCTTCAACAAATACTTCTGGTGCTGTAATCTCACTTAAATACTGACAAGCAGGACACTCATCAACCACCGTTTGTTTTAGAAACTCGGTGTCTAAATCAGGCGAGTTTAAGCACAACATCAGTAAACTACCTGAGTTCATAAACTCTGGTATCCGCCTAATTATCTTTTTGTAATCACGTCTTATATCAACACTGCCCTTTTGAAAAGATGGTGGGTCACAAATCAGTAAATCATAAGGACCATGCTTTTTTATTCGTCCAAATGACTTGAAGATATCAATAGCTTCAAATTTCACTTTTTTTGTATCTTGATCATTTAAGCGATGATTATCCCGCCCCGTAGTGAGGGAGACTCTGCTCATGTCGATATTAAACACCTGCTTTGCCCCACCAGCCAAGGCGGCAACAGAAAAAGCGCAGGTGTATGAAAACAAGTTCAGTACTTTGGCATTATGTGAATGTTCTTGTACCCATTGACGACCATTTTTCATATCGAGGAAAAGCCCGGTGTTTTGAGCGCGCCCTAGTGTTATTTGATATTTCAGTCCATTCTCTTCAACCACTGTCTCAGCGCATTCCTCACCTAATAAAAGTTCAAAAGGTGTACGTTGTTGGTAACGGTGTTGAACTTGAACTGAGCGACAATCAGCAATATCAGAAAAGAGTTTTTCGGCAAGGTGTTGCAGGTCAACCGTATCAACCGCCTTATAGAGGGTAATTAATACCACAGGTGCTAACCAGTCTATCGAGACATGTTCATAGCCTTGGTAGGCATGTCCTCTGCCATGGAAGAGTCGTTGCGCGTGTTGAGAACGTGGTTTTTCTAGTGGAATGTGAGTTAATAAATGCGGTGCAGTGTTCTCTAATTCATCTGTCATTCTTATTCATCTTCTGTGTCTTTTTTCTTTTTCCGAACCCGTCGTGATGCACCACCATGCATACGACAACGATCGGCTAATGCGCCCATGTCCCAGCCTTCTGGTTGACGAATAACAACACTCATTTTGCACCGTTTTCCGTTAGAGAGTCTTGCACCACATTCTGGACGGTAGCGTTTTACTTTTTCCCAGCTGTCTAATACCTGACTTGCCTTACGAATCATTTTTGCTTGTTTCGGTGTTAAGTCACGATCAGGAATGGGTTCTTTTGTTTGATCTTCAACATTGCGCCACCAGTAGCGAACAACAGGCAGTGGCAAACCAAAACGTCGTGCTAAATCATCCGGCTTACGATAGATATCAAGCTTCAATAATAACAATGCGGCCTTTTCTAACCGCGCTGTTAATTCTCGACTTTCTTCAGGTCTCATCCGAATCTACTTTGGTACCATCTGATAAAGAAATAATGTCATTGATTAACATCTCAGGATTACAATCTGCCTTGGCAATATGTCGCACCGAAATACCCGCTTTAATCACACTGTCAGGATCACCGGTAATTAAGGGATGCCATTCAGGTAAAGGTTCACCTTCTGCCAGCAAGCGATACGCACATGTTTCGGGTAGCCAATCAAAGTATTGAGCATTATCAATACTAAGCTGGAGACAATCAGGCATCAGTTTTTCACGGTTGGCATAATCTTTACAGCGACAAGATTTTATATCTAATAAGGAACAGGCTGCGCGGGTGTAATAAATGCGCCCATCGTCTTCATCTTCTAACTTATGCAGGCAACAGCGACCACAGCCATCACACAAGCTTTCCCACTCATCATGGTTCATTTGACTTAAACGCTTCTGTTTCCAGAATGGTGTAGATGTTTTATCCTGTTCAGTCATGACCACTTCTTCAGATTTATCAATAATACTCTCGCCGTTAATTGCACAATCTCACTGCAAGTCAGTTTTGCTTGCCGGTGAAACTGTGATTAATTCATGTAAAGAGTTGCAAGATACCAGATCGCACGCCTTGAAAACACCGTTTAGTCTCGAACAACTAAATGTTTTACCCACTATCGACCTCGCAATTATTAGTGATTTGATTGAAACATTGCCGAAACAAGAAGCCATACTTTGGTTAAGCATGATTAGAAATCGTCATGCTCAACACCTTGTATTAGTGACTAATAATAAGATTGCTCGTGAACAAGGCTGGCAAGTAGCGGATTATTTAGCACTCGGTTTACAACAACATGGTTCACAGGGTCAGTATCAGCTGTTTAGTTATAACATCGAAAGTTACCGACCTAAACGTGATTGGTTAAACAGTCGTTTCTGGGCAAATCCTGAAAATTACGATAAATACCGCTGGTAGCTGCTATTACTGACAATTCACCACAGAGACACGGAGAGCACAGAGTTTCTATTTTACAGTGTCCTTCGTGTCTCCGTGGTGAACTGTAAATACATATCCAAATTAAACCTTAGCTTGAATGACTTTGGGGATATTTTATCAATATGTTAGTCTCATACAGATAACACGATGATTGTCATCCCCTTGTCACACAAGAAGTATAAAATTTGTAAATATGGAAAACACCGAATTAAACAGCCCCGAACTCTACCTTAACCGTGAACTAAGCCTATTAGAATTTAACTGGCGCGTTTTAGCACAAGCCTTGGATACTGATGTTCCTCTATTGGAACGTCTAAATTATTTGTGTATTTCATCGACTAACCTTGATGAGTTCTTTGAAGTCCGTGTGGCAGGCCTTATACAGCAAATTGAAATTGGCGACCCTTATATTGAAGCCGATCAAGTCAGTGCACATGAAACACTCAGGCTTATCTCAGTTCGAGCACATGAACTTGTTGAAGAACAATATCGAGTTCTCAATGAGGTTTTGCTTCCTGCCTTAGCCGAAGAGTCTATCGAAACACTGCCTCGAGCTAGTTGGACAGATGATCAACGTGAGTGGTTACGAAACTATTTTATTGAAGATGTTGCCCCAGTATTGAGTCCTATGGGGTTAGACTCGGCTCACCCTTTCCCTCGCTTACTTAATAAAAGTTTAAACTTCATCGTTGAGCTTGTTGGTAAAGATGCCTTTGGCCGCAACCGTAGTTCCGCGATATTACAAGCGCCTCGAGCACTTCCTCGTATCATCCAGTTACCAGAAGAATTCCGCCAGCAAGGTGAATATAAGTTTGTATTCTTGTCATCGATCATCCATGCCTTTGCTGATGATTTATTTTATGGCATGAAGGTAAAAGGCTGTTATCAATTCCGAGTAACTCGTAATAGTGATTTAGCCATTGATACTGAAGAAACAAGCGATCTTTTAGAAGCCATTGCTGATGAATTAACGCACCGTAACTATGGTGACGAGGTTCGCCTTGAAATTGCCCATAATTGCCCTGAAGAAATGGTTGATTTCTTACGTAAGCAATGTGGCATGCATAAAGATAATGTGTATTTAGTCAACGGTCCTGTCAATGTCAGCCGCTTACAAGAAATTCATTCTCTTGTTGAACGCCCTAACTTAAAGTTCAAACCTTTCACTCAAGGTCGTCCATCAGGGCTATCTTCTGATAGTGATGTGTTTGAAGCAATACGTAAACAAGATATTTTATTGCACCATCCTTATCAATCATTCTCACCTGTTATTGACCTGCTGAAACAAGCAGCATCTGATTCATCAGTGCTGGCTATTAAACAAACCTTATACCGTACCGGTGCAAAGTCTCCCGTTGTTGATGCACTTGTAGCCGCTTCAAAAGCAGGTAAAGAAGTCACCGTTGTCATTGAACTTCGTGCACGGTTTGATGAGGCAGAAAATGTAGCCTTAGCAGCTCGCCTACAGCAAGCTGCTGTGCATGTTGTATACGGAATTGTTGGCTTTAAAACACATGCTAAAATGTTGCTCGTTTTACGTCGTGAAAATAATAAATTACGCCACTATGTGCATTTAGGAACAGGTAACTATCATCGTAGTACCTCTCGCATTTATACTGACTATGGTTTTTTAAGCTCTGATAAACAAATCGCTGATGATGTCAGCAATATGTTTATGCAACTGACCAGCCTCGGTAAGATCCCTAAAATGCATAAATTGCTACATGCCCCTTTTACTTTGCATAACGGTTTATTAAAACGTATTGATCGTGAAATTACTCATGCTCAAGAAGGAAAGCCTGCTCATATCATTGTTAAAGTAAATTCATTAGTTGAACCTGAAATGATTCAGGCGTTTTATCGTGCATCAATGGCGGGGGTAAAAGTAGATCTTATTATTCGTGGTATTTGTTGTTTAAAACCTGGGGTTAAAGGTTTATCTGAGAATATCCATGTTCGCAGTATCATTGGGCGGTTCTTAGAGCACACACGTGTATTTTACTTTGAGAACAATAATAACCATGAGGTTTGGGCTGGTAGTGCTGACATGATGAAACGTAACTTATTACGTCGTGTTGAAACTTGTTTTCCAATTGAAAGTAGAAAGTTACGCAACCGTATTATTGATGATCTTAATGTTTATTTAGCTGATAATTCACAAGCATGGATTTTGTCTGATAATGGTCGTTACGAGCGTGTTAGCCGCCCTAACAATGAAGAAGTCATTTCAGCTCAAATGACCTTGCTTAGCTCCTTAGCTAAAACGTATTAATT
>JAQRMU010000010.1:5115-17601 GCA_028598975.1 Gammaproteobacteria bacterium
TCATCCATTTTAAAATCACGACGATTAGTCGAGAAATACAATACACCTTCTTTTGTTAGAAGATTTGCAGTCATATTAATGAGTGATACATGATCTCGTTGAATATCAAACACCCCTTCCATTCTGCTTGAGTTTGAGAATGTCGGCGGGTCAAGGAATATCAAACCATACTTTTCTGGTGCTTGTTGCGCTGTTTGTAACCACTCTAAACAGTTTGCTCGCACATAACGATGTTTAGCAGCTGTAAAGCCGTTTAAGGCCATATTTTCTTCGGCCCATTCTAAGTAAGTATTGGACATATCAACGGTTGTGGTTGATTCTGCCCCACCCGCTGCTGCATAAACCGTGGCTGAACCCGTGTATGCAAAGAGATTAAGGAAGGCTTTATTTTCTGCTTGTTGACCTATCATTTGACGTGTAATTCGGTGGTCTAGAAATAAGCCCGTATCAAGATAATCCGTTAAGTTTATCCAGAAGTTGAGATCAGACTCCATCACTTTCATCCGTTGCTTCTGAGAGCCATGCTGTTCATATTGTTGAGTACCACGCTGCTTTTGGCGTAGCTTCAACGCAATATGACTTACAGGAAGATCTAATACCTGTGGAATCACTTGCATCACATCATTTAGACGTTGAATGGCTTTGGTAGCATCAATTGTTTTTGGTGGTGCATATTCCTGAACGTGAACATGGTCGCCATAGACATCAATGGCTACGGCATAATCAGGTAAGTCAGCATCATAAAGACGATAACATTCTGTTTTATTCTTCCTTGCCCATTTACCAAGGTGTTTTAAGTTCTTTTTAAGACGATTAGCAAACATTTCAGCATGTTCTGACAGTTCGACTTTTTCAATGGGGTCAGACTCGATTGAAACCATTGAAAACTCTGGTATTTCTTCTACGTCAGTCTCTACTTCTTGCACCACCTCTTCTGTTCGTTGAGCTCGATTAGAAACAGGGCGTGGCGCACGGTAACAAATAACCTGACATGGGATAGGGCCATTATCAAAAGGCGTGGTATCAAAAACAGTTAACCCTGTGAACTTACCTAGGCTTTCATTATCGGTAATCATGGTCGTACGCCAAGCAGGATACGCTTCACTGACAATGTTGCCCAAGCTTTCATAGAGATAATGTAATTCTGAGATATTACCCATACGTTCACCGTACGGCGGGTTGCACACTACTAAACCACTTGTCGGTAAGGATTTAGCTTGTGATGGCCAATCCAGTAATTCACGATGTTCAACACTAATGCGATCTGCTAAGCCGATTTCAGCAATATTGGCATTGGCAGCCTCTACCGCTTTTTCACTTGCATCACCACCTTTGATAATAGGTAGTCGAGCTAAGCCACTATGACGACGGCGCTCTGCCTCTGCTTTTAAACGTTGCCATGCTTCTTTATCGTGTTGTTTCCAGTATAAAAAGCCAAAGTAATCACGTTTAATACCCGGTGCAATATCTGCCGCCATCATCGCGGCTTCAATCACGATTGTTCCTGAACCACACATTGGGTCAACCAAGCCCCAGCCTTGTTTAGCCAATCGAGGCCATTCGGCTGTCATCAAAATGGCGGCAGCTAAATGTTCTTTTAATGGTGCTGGTGTTGTAACGACACGATAACCACGTTTATGTAGACTTTCACCCGATAAATCAATACTAACAATCGCTTGGTTATTCTTCAGGTAAACATTAATACGTAGATCAGGTTGATGAAGATCAACCGATGGACGTTCACCTGTTTGTTCACGGAAACGATCAACCACACCATCTTTTACGCGCTGAGCACCATATTGACTGTGATGAATTTTAGAACGGAAGCTATTAAAATCAACCGCAATTGTCGTTCCTTCAGCATCAATATGGTCTTCCCATGGCAAGTCATGAATACCTTGGTAAAGTTCATCCGTTGTTTTTGCTGAAAAATGAGCAATTGGTTTTAACACCCGAATAGCAACACGTGACCATAGACAGACACGATAAGCATCTTCCATTGTCCCTATAAAACGAATATTGCCTTGCTCTTCTTTTGTTTCTTTAATGCCCATTTCAGCAAGTTCTTTTGCCAATAGTGGCAACATGCCACGAGCCGATGTCACAGTAAACTTATGTTTTGTCATCAATCTATCCTATATAATGGGAATATTTTAACCTAGATCCATTCCTTGAATACGAATAAAGACAGCAAACCTTGCTGCCAAGGAATCTAGAACCCAACACAGGTAACACACTTCATGGCACTTAATGATCGACAAAAACGTTATTTAAAAGGCTTAGCACATCCCCTTAAGCCCGTTGTAATGATAGGTAATAAAGGTTTAACTGAAAATGTAATCGCTGAAATTGATAACGGTTTGGAACTACACGAACTAATGAAAGTACGCGTTTCAGGACAAGAGAAAGAAGATCGCCTTGCGATGATTGATGAGATCGCACTTAAAACGAGTGCAAACTTGGTGATGACTATTGGCCATATTGCCGCTTTTTACCGCCCAGCAAAAGAACCTACAATTACATTACCTAGAAAATAGTTTAGGAAGTAACCATGATTGAAAAACCTGCAATAACAGATCAAAAGATTGATAAAACACTTGCCGAACGTTGGAGTGGTCGCGCATTTGACCCGACAACAGAAGTCAGTAACGACACAATCATATCTTTATGTGAAGCAGCACGCTGGGCACCTTCTTGTTTTGGTGACCAACCTTGGCGGTTTATTGTTTGGAATAAGTTTCAGGATAAAGTGAGTTGGCAAAAAGCCATTGATACCTTATCTCCCGGCAATCAAGATTGGGCTAAAAATGCACCATTATTAATTCTTGCCGCATCGGTTAAAACATTCACTCACAATGGCAGTGATAATCGCTGGGTAGGTTATGACACTGGTGCTGCGAGTATTAGTCTATGTTTGCAAGCAAGCTCAATGGGCTTAATGAGCCATCAAATGGGCGGCTTTGATAGCAGCAAAGTTAAAGCAGCCTTTTCATTGCCGGATGATATTAATCTATGGGCAATGATTTCAATTGGCTACCCTGCTAGCTTAGATGATTTAAATGAAGAACAATTAGAACGGGAACTAAAGGCACGGGAACGTCGTCCTTTATCTGAACAGTTTTTTAATGGTGAGTGGAAGTCACCTCTTAATTCAGGAGAATGAGAATGAAATCAGCGTTATTTGTTGCAGGCTTATTACTTACAACTACAGTATCAGCCGTTGAGCAGATCTATCTTGATCGTTTAATGAATTCGGGGATCTGTCATCACTGTAATTTAGCTGATGCAGATTTGCAGGGGCAAGACTTTAGTGGTGCCGATATGAGTGAAGCACTGCTTAAAAGAATTAACCTGAGTGAAACGAAACTGGTGGGAACTTGGTTTACTCGTTCTAGAATCCATAACGGAAACTTTGAGAATGCTGACTTATCCACTGCTTTATTAGATTATTCATTACTCATTGGTGCTAATCTAAAAGGCGTTAATTTTAATGGTGCAAAACTAAATTTTGCTGACTTAACTGATGCTGATTTGACTGGTGCAACTCTGGAAAATACTGTTCTTCGTGGTGTAAAGTTCTGCAACACAACAATGCCAGATGGCACTATAAATAATAGTGGCTGTTAAGCAGTTTCAAAGGAAATAATATGTCAGATGATAATAAGCCTACGCAACAAATCATTGTTACTTCTACAAAAAGTGTAGCGATATCTCTTATCCTTACCTTTTTCTTTGGCGCATTCGGAATGCTTTACTCTACTATTTGGGGTGCCATCATAATGATGATCATTAGCCTTATTGTGGGCTTTGTAACGCTTGGCATGGGGCTTATCCTTATCTGGCCAATTTGTATGATCTGGGGTGCTTTTGCAGCCGCATCATATAATAAAAAATTGTTCGCTCAGATAGGTCAATAAGCCTTTTAAATTTTTACGTCTATACCGGTAATCATTGGAAATAAAGATTTTTTCCATTAATCTTTAATTTTATCTCCTCACCCTAACCCTCTCCAACAGGAGAGGGAGCTTTAGCCCCTTCTCCCTTGAGGGAGAAGGTTGGGATGAGGGTGACAGTTTTTAATAGCGCTAAAATAAGGACTTATCAATCTCGGCTCAGTAACTATAACAACTGCATCTTCCGTCATTCTCGACTATTTTTATCGAGAACCTATTGTATTAAGCAGATCCCAGCTAGAAGCCTGCTGGGATGACGGGATAAAAAACATGTATCTTGCATTTATTACGGATACCGTCATTAACTCGCTTTAGAAACAAAACTTTTATTTTGAAACAAAAAATACAACAACTCGAACAGCTAGTTAAAGAGACTATGTTAGCCGACCAATTCCCTTTGCGTCGTCGCCTACAAAACCTGCGTAGAAACAAAGAGATAAAGCCCGAACAATTGGGTGCACTAGAAAAACAGATAAACAAATCTGTTAAGCTACGCGCCCTACGCCAAAAGCAAATTCCCAAACCCACATTTGAGAATGATTTACCTGTTATTGATCGGCGTGAAGAAATCGCTAAAGCTATTAATGATAACCAAGTCATTATCCTCAGTGGTGAAACAGGATCAGGTAAAACAACACAGTTACCAAAGATATGTTTAGAGTTGGGTCGTGGCGTTGCAGGTTTAATTGGTCATACCCAACCCCGTCGTATTGCT
The DNA here is from genome assembly GCA_028598975.1 of Gammaproteobacteria bacterium. Taxonomy (GTDB): domain Bacteria; phylum Pseudomonadota; class Gammaproteobacteria; order Nitrosococcales; family Methylophagaceae. The sequence goes on from JAQRMU010000010.1 coordinate 9,784, forward strand.
GCCCGAACAGTTGCAACGCGTATTGCCGAAGAACTCAAAAGTGAACTCGGTGACGTTGTTGGTTATAAAGTACGTTTTCATGATCAAGTAAAAGCCGATAAAAGTTATATCAAGTTAATGACTGATGGGATTTTACTTGCTGAAACCCAAAATGATCGATTCCTCAATCAATATGACACTATCATCATTGATGAAGCCCATGAACGTAGTCTTAACATTGATTTTTTATTAGGTTACTTAAAACAGTTATTACCGAAACGCCCTGACTTAAAAGTTATTATCACTTCAGCAACCATTGATACTGAGCGTTTTTCTAAACACTTTAATAATGCACCTGTTATTGAAGTATCTGGTCGAACATTCCCTGTAGAAATACGCTATCGCCCACCAGCAGGTGACGATGACGAACAGCGTGATTACGATATGATTCGCGGCATTGTTGAAGCCGTTGATGAACTCTGTAAAGAAGGCCAAGGTGATGTTTTAGTCTTTTTATCAGGTGAACGAGATATTCGTGATGTATCAGAAGCATTACGTAAACATCATCCACCCAGAACTGAAATATTGCCCTTACTGGCAAGACAATCTGCCGTAGAACAAAACCGTGTTTTTAAAACAGGTGTCCATCGTCGTATTGTGCTTGCTACCAATGTAGCTGAAACATCACTAACCGTACCGGGTATTAAATACGTTGTTGATCCCGGTTTTGCTCGCATTAGTCGTTACAGTGTGAGAAACAAGGTTCAACGCCTTCCTATTGAAAAAGTATCTCAATCAAGTGCTAATCAACGCTCCGGTCGTTGTGGACGTGTATCAGCAGGTATTGCTATTCGCCTTTATGATGAAGATGACTTTAAAAATCGTTCTGCATTTACCGATCCTGAAGTATTAAGAACCAACCTTGCTTCTGTTATTTTGCAGATGTCATCACTAAAACTGGGCGATCCTGCTAAATTCCCATTCATTAATCCACCTCCAACCAAGATGATTAATGATGGTTTCCGTTTATTAGAAGAACTTGGGGCGGTTAATAAACAACGTACGCTAACCGAATCAGGTCGGCAGCTTGCAAAATTACCTATCGACCCTCGTATCGCTCGTATGGTGTTATCTGCCCAGCAACGTAATTGCTTAACTGAAGTATTAGTTATTGCCAGCGCTTTGAGCATTCAAGATCCTCGTGAACGCCCGATGGATAAGCAACAGGCTGCCGATGAAGCACATAGTAAATACAAAGATGAACGTTCTGACTTCATAGGTTTTATCAAACTGTGGGAACTGTATCACGACAAAAAGAAACATCTCACGCAAAATAAGTTACGTAAATACTGTAAAGAACATTTCTTATCGTTTATTCGTCTACGTGAATGGCATGACATTCACCAACAACTGCATGTTCAAGTTACACAAATGGGCTTAAAACCTAATCAAGTACCTGCTGAATACCACGAAATTCATCAAGCATTGCTCTCTGGTCTGCTCAGTAATATTGCGATTAAGACAGATAAAACAGAATACACCGGCACACGAAATCTTAAATTAAAAATATTTCCTGGCTCTGCCTTACATAAAAAAGGCCCTAAGTGGATTATGTCGGCAGAGCTTGTTGAAACAGGCCGCTTATATTCTCGTATTGTTGCCAAAATCGAACCTGAATGGATTGAACCCGTTGCTGGCGACTTAGTTCGACGACAATATGCCGATCCCCATTGGGAAAAGAAACCCGCCCAAGTTGTGGCCTATGAACAAGTCTCTTTATATGGTTTGCCGATTGTTGCTCGCAGACGAGTTCATTTTGGCCCCATCGACCCTGTTATGTCTCATGAGATCTTTATTCGCGATGCCCTTGTTCAAGGTGATTGGCACTGCCGTGCGCCCTTCTTCAAGCATAATATTGATCTCATAAAAAGCATTGAACAACTTGAACAAAAATCACGTCGCCGCGATGTATTAGTAGATGATGAAGTCCTATTTGAATTTTATAAACAGCGACTTCCTGATCATATTATTAACGGTGCAGGTTTTGAAAAATGGCGTAAAAAGGCTGAAAAAGAACAGCCTAAACTGCTCTTTTTAAACCGTGATGAATTGATGCAACATCAGGCAGAACATGTGACAGGCGATTCATTCCCTGATCAGATGTTGGTCAACCTTGTTCCTCTGACATTGGAATATCACTTTGAACCCGGCAAGGATCATGATGGTGTAACCCAATCCATTCCCTTATCATTGCTCAATCAGACCAATGCTGATCGTTATGAATGGTTAGTTCCAGGTTTATTACGCGATAAAGTAATCTTTTTAATTAAGAGTTTGCCAAAATCTCAGCGTCGCCATTTTATTCCTGTTCCTAATTATGCTGATAATTGTCTAAAAAACATGTCACCTGAAATGGGACCGCTACTTCCCGCTTTGAGTGAACAACTTCGCAAACAAACAGGGGTTTCTATTGCCCTATCAGACTGGAATCTAAGTGAGCTTCCTAATTACCTACAGATGAACTTTCGTTTAGTAGATGAAGAAGGAAAACTCCTTGAAGAAAGTCGTGACTTAAACCATTTAAAACAACAATGGGCAACAGAAGCAGCGGCTAGTTTTAGACAAATGCCAGACAGTGAGTTTGAACAACACGGTTTAACATCATGGTCTTTTGATGAGCTTCCTGAAAGTATTACATTAGAACAAAACGGACTTGAAATGACCGCTTACCCTGCCTTAGTGGATAAAGGCAATCATATTGACTTAACATTAATGGATACACGCAAGCAGGCCTGTGAATTTTCGGCTAAAGGCTTACGTCGCTTATTTATGCTGGCTCAAGCTGACTCCATTAAATACCTCAATAAACACCTGCCCAATATAAAGACAATGTGCCTGCATTATGTCAATGTACAACCCGCACCGTTTGGCGATGAAAAAGAAAGGTCACAAACACCAAGTGAACAACTAAAAACAGATCTTATTCACGTTGCCTTTGATCGTTGCTTTATTCTTGATCAAGACCCGATCCATACTAAAGCTGAGTTTGAACAACGTTTAGAACAAAAACGTAGTGACTTAGTTCTAACGGCAACAGAACTCGCCAATCAGGTTGCTAAGCCCTTGGCTGAATATCATGCCATTGCCAAACGACTCTCTGGCAACATGCCCATTACCGCACTCGATGCTGTTAAAGAAATTCGTGAACAACTCAACCACCTGCTTTATCAAGGCTTTGTTCACCACACACCTGATAATGCATTAAAACGACTACCAATGTATTTTCAAGCCATTGGACAACGTTTAGATAAAATTAAAACCGATCCGACACGTGACCGACAATGGATGAATGAAGTATCTCCTCATTGGCGACGTTACCTCAACAATGTCAATAAACACACATCACCCGAATTCGAACACTATCGCTGGATGGTGGAAGAATTCCGTATTTCATTGTTTGCCCAAGGTATAAAAACAGCCTACCCCATCTCAGCCAAACGCTTAGATAAACAATGGGACTTGTGCTGAAAACTACGCTTTATACTCCAGCAAGAGCAAGTTAAGGCTTTAACTCTTTACTCTTTGCAGAAAGTTAAGGGCTTTAGCTCCTTCTCCCTTGAGGGAGAAGGCTGGGATGAGGGTGACAATCACACCAGAACTTATCCGCCAAGATCTAACGCCCTATTTTCACCCTGAAAGCTCTGTATTCACGAGAGTGATAGGCTTTGATCAAATCATTCAATTTACAGGTTGCTCATACTCTCCTTGTCTCTTTTTAACATAAGTATCAATCCTTAATTTATCTCCTCACCCCAGCCCTCTCCAACAGAAGAGGGAGTTACAACGCTAGATCTTTCTCTCTTGAGACAGTTACAGCTTTAGCTCCATTTCTCTGGCAGAAGTTAAGACTTTAGACGAAAGTGGAATTGATTCTGCTATTTAAATAATCCTCTCATTCAGCATCCGTTCAGCTTACTTTCGTTATTCTGCACTCAACAGCTAACAAAACGAGGAGTGCTGTCATGAAAAATTTACTAATAACTGCAGGTTTAATTTCTGCTTTAGCCTTATCTTCGCCCACTGTTTTTGCTGGAAACAAACACAATAAACATAATCGATATAACAGTAGCTTTGAAGATACTGCCCGAGTCACCCATGTCGAACCACTTTACACAACAGTGCGTGTAGCAACACCTCACCGAGAGTGTACACAACGCTCATACCGTCAAAGCCATCATCAAAAGTCTTATACCAGCACCATTGCCGGTAGCATTGTTGGTGGTGTTGTCGGTAATCAATTTGGTGGCGGTAGTGGTAAAAAGATTCTAACCGTTGCGGGTGCCTTATTAGGTGGCTCAGTGGGTAATGATATTAATCATCAATCACCGTCACCTTCTAGCTATAGTCGTGGTGAACAGTGCCATGTCACTGAACGTTATCATCAAGAAGAACGTATTGATGGATACCGTGTGACATACCGTTACCAAGGTCAATCTTATACCAGCGACATGGATCGTCATCCTGGTAACCGTATTCCAATTGAGGTATCAGTGCGTCCAAGTAAGCACTATTACTAAGCTTAAAATGGTCAAGCTTTTTTGAACCAGAGCTGGGCAAAGTTCCCTTCCCTTTCTTTGTTCAGCTTTCGTTCAGTTTCACTTTGTTAGAGTGAGCGCCGCCATTAATTAACCAAATAAAATAATTTCGAAATGGAGAGAGAAATGAAACTTAATAGAAAAATCATCATGATTGCAAGTGCTGCAACATTAGCCTTTGGTGCAATATCACTACCGGCCTCAGCAGACGATACTCCTTATACCGTAACGGATGGCACTCATCTTGATGCCAACAGCTACAAAGGATTTAAGTTATACCGTAACTGGTGTGCACGTTGCCACGGTACTTATGGACAAGGCATGGTTGGACCTAATTTAGCAGATAGTTTAAAAATCATTTCAAAAGATGAATTTATTAATACCGTTAGCAATGGTAAATCAGGCACTATCGGTAGCATGCCAGCTTGGAAAAATAACGTTAAGGTAATAAAAGGCCTCGACCAGCTTTATTCTTACTTAAAAGCCCGTTCTGATGGTGCGATTGGTGTAATCAAACCTAAAAAAACAAAATAATTATCTAAGCTAAGTACCTTCTGCATACACTATATACCGGTAATCATTCAATCTGCACATTATTTACTTGGTCATCCCAGCATGCTTCTTTATTACCGTCATCCCAGCATGCTTTTAGCTGGGATCTACTTGATACAATAGATCCTCGATAAAAACATTCGAGGATGACGGCGATATAACACTCAAGGATGACGGGGATGTAACACTCGATGATGACAGGGACGTAAGAGTTGCAGTTTCATTTATCACGGGTATATTTGCATAAGGTACTTGCACTCTACTCTAATTCCATTAAAAATAGCCGTAAAAAATAAAAGGTTTCCCCATGCTCTCCTTGCGGTATTTATTCACAATTTGTTTACTCATCGTTTCACTTTCTGTCGTTGCGGCACATTTGCCTGATGATATTGAACCCGGCGATGGTGTCAATGAGATCCAGCTACCTTTAACTAAAACCTCCGCTGCTGAACTTATCCGTTTAGAAACGAAGGGACAAATACTGTCTGTAGAGGAAAAAAAGGTGAAAGGAAAAACCATTTTCCGAATAAAAGTCTTGCACAATAACGGTAAGATAAAAATGTACCCACTGGATCCCTCTACCGGCCACCCTCCCCGCTAATTTTCGTAAAATGATGATCCTAGTAAAAAAATAAGGCACTATATACGCCATGCGTATACTACTTATTGAAGATGAAGTTCATTTGCGTGAACAAGTCACACAACAACTCCGCCAGCAAAACCTAACGGTTGATGCCGCTGAAGATGGTGAAGAAGGCCTCTACCAAGGGTTAGAATATCCCTACGACGTAGCCATTATTGACTTAGGGCTTCCCAAACTCTCTGGCATTGAGGTTATCCAACAACTTCGTTCCAAAGGTAAAGAATTCCCAATATTAATATTGACCGCTCGAGGTCGCTGGCAAGATAAAGTCGAAGGCTTAGAAGCTGGTGCAGATGATTACTTAGTTAAACCCTTTCATTTTGAAGAACTATCAGCACGCATAAATGCTCTAGCACGACGCGCATCCGGCTGGTCAAGCTCCACCTTACACTGTGGCCCAATAACACTGAACCCGACAGCGCAAGAAGTAAAATGTGATAATCAAATAATTGACTTAACGGCATACGAATATCGCCTTCTACATTACTTAATGCTCCACGCTGGTGAGGTTTTATCCAAAACAGACCTAACTGATCATATCTATGAACAAGATCATGATCGTGACAGCAACGTCATTGAAGTATTTATAAAACGTCTTCGCAATAAACTTGATCCCGATAAATCACTCAACCCAATAGAAACGCTCCGTGGACGAGGCTATCGTTTAACCCTACCCCGTGACCACTAAACTCTCACTTAGCAACCGGCTACTTCTTGCAGTTAGCCTAGTGCTTACCGCATTTTTAGGGCTATCTGCATTTAGCTTAAATAATGCTTTTCAGGCAAGTGCTGATAGCGCCCAACGCAAACAACTTACCAACATTAAACACAGCTTATTACGGGATCTTGAGTTTGGTGAAGCCGGTTTGATCACACTAGATAAGGAAATACACCCTAGGTTTAACATCCCAAATTCAGGCCTCTATGCCCAAGTGACAAGTGGTCGAGAAATCGTCTGGCAATCACAATCACTACTCGGCATATTTCTCGCTCTTCCAGCACACCCAGGAGAATCAAACGAAACCTTCTCCACCATACAATTAAACGACGAAACGACCTTACTCAATTTAGCGTCTGGAATTATTTGGGAAAACGAGCAAGGGAAAGAATTTAGCTACACGCTCAACATCTCCGAAGATCTTGATACCATCATGCAACAAAAAGCCAATTTTCAACTCAGCCTATGGTATTTATTAGGCGGGACTGGCGTCATGCTATTTATTGCCCAAGCATTTATCTTAAGATGGGGACTACGCCCCCTGCATGATGTAGCAATAGATCTGCACGCCATTGAAAGCGGAGAACATCAACGTCTATCAAAAGACTACCCCAAAGAACTCAACCAACTCACACAAAATATCAACACCCTACTTGATCATGAACACTCACGCCGAGAACGCTACAAAAACTCACTTGCCGACCTTGCTCACAGCCTAAAAACACCACTCGCCGTTATGCGTGGTGAATTTGAAACAAATCACAATACAGAAACCCTACGAAATAAAGCACACGAACAACTAGATCGCGTATCAGCACTCGTAGACTACCAACTGCAAAGAGCAGCAACAGAAGGTCAAAGTAGCTTACAAGCCCCCGTATCGCTCGGAGAAATAATTAATAAAATTCTAGGCTCGCTAGACAAAGTCTACCAATCAAAAAATATTCATCGCCAGTATGAAATAGAACACGATGTATTCATACATGCTGATGAAGGCGATATGTATGAACTATTGGGAAACCTACTTGAAAATGCCTATAAATATTGCAATAAACAAGTAAGCATTTTTGTTTCTCAGCATGGTGCTAATATCAAAATCCATATTGATGATGATGGCAATGGAATTCCTGAACACGCACAACAAGACATAATCAAACGAGGCAAACGCATAGACACACAAGCAGAAGGTCAAGGACTCGGCCTTGCTATAGCCAGTGATATTGTCGAGGCTTACCAAGGAACAATCTCCATTAAACAAAGCCACCTAGGCGGTGCAAAATTTATTTTACAGCTACCTAAATGATCGGTCATACCCATGTCATTTCAATCAG
>JAQRMU010000011.1 GCA_028598975.1 Gammaproteobacteria bacterium
ACCCATAGCCACCATATCAACTTTTCAATACATCCCAAGAAGTCCTATAAGCCCCGCTTAGTGTGGGGTTTCTTGTATCTGTCACTTCGTAATGTCCCATGGTTGGCGATCAAAAAGTATGGTAATTATGGTTTTAGCAGATTCAGCTCTTTTTATTGAATGCACCATTCTGTAGCACTGATTTGTTACACTCTTCCCCTTTATCATATTTTACAGTGAACTTTTATGTCTGAATTTGCCAAATTTGTTGATGCCTTTACTCCTGCAGAGGTAGCAGAAAAGGTTAAAACCTTAGGTGTCAGTAAAGCTAATATGCCTTTTTTGCCATTACTTGTTTTATCGATGATGGCAGGGGCATTTATATCCTATGGTGCAATGTATTATACCGTGGCAATGACTCATCCATCAGAGGCGTATGGTGCCGCTAAGTTGCTAGGAGGTCTGGCTTTTTCTCTTGGGTTTGTATTAGTGGTGATTGCTGGTGGTGAATTATTCACGGGTAATAATTTGATAGTGATGGCGTGGGCAAAACGACGTATTACATTAGTACATTTATTAAGAAACTGGAGTTTGGTGTACATCGGAAATGGTATTGGTGCATTTCTTACCGTTTACTTAGTTTTTGCTTCAGGCTTTCTCGATGGTGCTCATCATGCCGTGGGTGTAACAGCACTCAAAATAGGATTATCAAAGGTTGAGCTCACAACTTCTGAAGCGTTTGTACGAGGCATATTTTGCAACTCATTAGTATGTTTGGCAAGCTGGATGGTTTACGCATCACGGACTGTGATGGATAAGGTTTTCGCTGTGATTTTCCCAATTTCTGCTTTTGTTGCCATGGGTTTTGAGCACTGTATTGCTAATATGTTTATGATCCCACTAGCGATAGTTGCATCCCTAGACCCTGAAATTATTTCTGCTAGTGGCTTAGGGACTGAAGCTTTGCAAAACTTGACCTTGTCAGGTTTTGTCTCAAACCTGATTCCCGTGACTTTAGGTAATATTTTCGGTGGAACAATTATGGTCGGAATGTCTTTATATGTGGTTTATTTATACGGTAGGGATGACGACTAAGACGAGGGTATTTTAGTTCTCACTTTTAGATATTTTAATTAATACCCAATCTAAATAGAGGTGGGGTAAAAACCGTTTAAGTGTGGCAAAAAGATAGGTTGGGAAAGTCACGTAATAGCGAATTTTCGGACGTTTATTTTCAAGGGCATGAATAAGTTTTTTCACCACAGCTTCGGGCGGTAAAGTAAATGGCGCAGTTGAACCTTGTTTCGTTAAACGTTGTTCCATTGCAATATACGTATCATTATGAATACTAGTTTCTTTTACGATGTGCTGCTGGTATTTTGCAAAAGCATTAGTTCTGAACTGACTAAGAATGGGGCCGGGTTCAATCAGGCTAATGGTAATGTTAGAGCCGTGTAGTTCTTGTCGCAGCGTATCTGCTAAACCTTCTAATGCATATTTGCTGGCATTGTAAGCACCACGATAAGCCATAGATATAATGCCAAGCACGGAACTATTGTAGATTATTTTTCCATGGCCCTGCTTTCTCATTTGTTTGATCACAAGGTTAGTCAGTTCTTGAGTACCAAATACATTGGTTTCAAACTGTTCTCGTAAGGCAGCTCGGCTGAGATCTTCAACTGCACCTGGCTGACCATAAGCTGCATTGTTGAATAATGCATCAATCTGTCCATTAAAGTGGGTAAGTGTGAAGTGAATGGTTTGCTGAATTGATTTGCTATCTGTCAGTTCAAGTATCGTTGTTGTAATGCCTAATTGTTTTAAACGCGCAGCATCTGAAGCTTGTCGAACTGTTGCAACAACATTGTAACCTTGCTGATGTAAGGTTTCAGCAGCACATAAACCTATGCCAGTAGAGCAACCTGTAATTAGAATATTTTGTTTTGTCATGAAGTGATTTTAGAATCATTCCATAGGTAGAATCAAGAGACTTAATAGAATTAAGAGTTCTGGGCGACACCTTCCTCTGAAGCGCTCTGTTTTTCAATGGTGTCTTTCATTGAGACAAGTGCTCTGTCCATTAATGGCTCGCCGGCTTGATCTAAAACTACTGCTTGGCCTTGTTGGAACCAGTTAGCTAATTCAGCGAGAGCAAGCTCTGCTGCTTTTAACCCTTGGTAAGTTACAAACAGACAACGTCCCGTTAAATTACTGCGCCATGAGAATTTAATACGCTGGACATCGCCATTTTGTTTAACTTCTAACCACGTACCTACTTTAAGGTGTTTAGCTGTATCTAACGCCTTTTCATCAGATAATACTTTCTCTTCTTCTGGGATATGAGCCAGCTCTTCAGACTTCAGGCTTGTTATATCGTTGACTATATCCTGTTTATCGACTTGTTGTAATTCTTCTTCGTCAAGTTTTCGACCATTTAAACACTTAATATGGCATTCTTGGAGGCCTTTAAACAATGCTGTTATTTTGTGCTGGTTAAATGATGCCCCACCTAAATAATCCCTAAGCGATTTAAGTAATTTAGGAATCGTTTCTAGTAATTTTTTACGCTCAGTCGGTGCTGATTTAGGAGTAACACTCCAAAGAAGTTCTTCCATTAAAGAAACAACTTCTTTCCATTCTGGACTGTCTTTTCCTTTTTGCAGATATCTAAGTTGGAGAATTTGTCTCCAGCCATCTTCAATGAGTGTTACAACTGCTTTAGGAACAGGGGAATATTGCACCATAAGTTCGTTAATGATGTTATCAACCTCCTGTTGGGCAAGAATAAGCTTTTCTTGTCCTTCAGTGGCTTTTGTAATGCGTTGCTCAGAAAAGTCACTACTTTTTTCTTGTTGTAAAATAAACTGACTTAGCTGTTCATTAAGATCGGAAAATATGTCCAGCTCGGTATCAAAATTCGTCAAAATAGATTCAACGATAGACTCAATTTGCGATAATAAAATATCTTGTTTACCATTGGAATGGTCCCAGCCTGTAGATGCCCTCGCTAAATTGTTTAATAGAAGTCTGGCTGAATGATTCTTTTTACTGAAAAAGGTTTTATCTGTAATCGCTACCTTTAACATAGGTAGTTGTAAGCGTGCTAATAATGCTCGAATAGGTGCGGGAATTGCGTGATCTTCGAGTACAAACTCAAAAAGCAGGGTGATGACATTCATTGTATCTTCATCGATTCTACTCAAGGGGGGGGGCTGTAACTGTGCCATCACCTTGGGTCTGGCCGAGGCTTGCCATTAGCGAGTGATGTAGATCTGGGAGAATAAGTTCTCCTTGATCGTTATAAGATATTTGAGAGCTTGTCGACTGGTGCTGCAAGTTAGACAAGGCAATCATGACGTTATCTAGCGTGGCGGGAGCACCACTGTTAGTATTTTTGGCAGCAGATGGACTTCTCGCCTTGAGCTTACCTAATAACTGGCGAAGCTCATCAAAAATAACACTTTCTTCTTCAGCGTCGCTTAAGCCATTAGGGGGAAGTATATTGTCACTACTATTTTCTAAGGGTGATGGCGTATTTGTTTGTGCCGACGATGATTTTCGTTTTTTGTGAGTTAGTGTTGGTAAAACTTCTTGTTTCACAAGTTCGTTATTAATGTCTTCATAGAGTGTGTTTAGCACAGGAAGCGCATGATGTTCGAATTGTTTGTAAGCAAGCAATAGAATAGAAATACTAGG
>JAQRMU010000012.1 GCA_028598975.1 Gammaproteobacteria bacterium
TAGCAGCCACTCATTTTTCAAGCTACCAAAAAATCGTTCTACTACAGCATTATCTAAACAAGCACCTCGACCACTCATCGAAGCAATCACTTTATTACGCTTGAGTAGTGACTGATAACGTGCCAAACCCACCAGGGAAAACAACATAGCCCATTGAATATTTAACAAACATGAGTTTGCGAACAAAGAAGTACCTAAATGTAAGGCTAATATCTTGGGCAAGATTTGGGGACTGTTCATGAGGCAAGGCGATGTTTAAACCAATAGATAGGCCTCCCTGTTGAAAAGCGCCTTTATTGGCAGCTTCCATAATGCTGGGGCCGCCACCGCTAATGACGGAGTATTTTGCATGAGATAGGTTATGGGCAACCGTGATAGCATCTTGATAATAAGGTGATGTTGTCGGTAGCCGTGCGCTACCAAAGATGGAGACTGCTGGCCCAAGATTGTTAAGGGTCTCTATTCCGTCGATAAGCTCTGCTTGAATACGAAATACGCGCCATGCTTCTGAGGTTTTTAGATCTTCCATGCTTCGCTCTTTTTTATTTATTTTGGTAACAATGAAGATAAAGAAAAGCGTCATGTATTGCAAATAGTGACAAAAAGTCGCCAACATCATTGTATTAATTAAAAGTTCTTTAGCATACGCCAATTCAGTTATCGCGTTATCTGAGGTATCATGGTGGATTATATTGATTCTTTTGGTGCATTTTTATGAAGGTTTTGGTCATTGGTGGTGGTGGTCGCGAACATGCTTTGGCATGGAAGTTAATTCAATCGCCACGCTGTTCTCAGGTTTTTGTGGCTCCTGGTAACCCGGGAAGTATGAACGAAGAAGGTATTGAGAATGTTGAGATTGCAGTAGAAGACACGGATGCTTTAGTTGCTTTTGCAAAAGAGAATGACATTAGCCTAACCGTTGTTGGCCCTGAAGTACCATTAGTTTTAGGTGTGGTTGATGCATTTGAAGACGCTGAACTACGTTGCTTTGGCCCTTCTCAAGCTGCGGCTCAGTTAGAAGCATCGAAGAGTTTCACCAAAGACTTTTTGGCGCGCCATAAAATTCCAACAGCAGCCTATGATGTATTTACTGAGGTTGCACCTGCAGTTGAATATATTAAAAAACAGGGCGCTCCAATTGTTGTAAAAGCTGATGGCCTTGCTGCGGGCAAAGGCGTGATTGTCGCGATGACAGAACAACAAGCAATTGATGCTGTTGAAGATATGTTATCTGGTAATGCCTTTGGTGATGCGGGAAGCCGCGTAGTCATCGAAGAGTTCATGACGGGTGAAGAAGCAAGTTTTATTGTCATGGTTGATGGCAAGAATATTTTGCCATTGGCAACATCACAAGATCACAAAGCGCGTGATAATGGTGATCAAGGACCAAACACAGGCGGAATGGGAGCGTATTCTCCAGCACCTGTTGTTACCGCTGAAGTGCATGATCGTATTATGGCAGAGGTGATTGTGCCAACCGTTGAAGGTATGGCGGCAGACGGTCGCCCTTACACGGGGTTCTTATATGCGGGCTTGATGATTAATGAAGAAGGTGCGCCACGTGTTGTTGAATATAACTGTCGATTTGGTGATCCTGAAACGCAACCTATTATGATGCGCTTACAATCTGATTTAATTGAATTGTGTGAGGCAGCATTAGATGGAAAGCTCGACACAGCAGATGCACAATGGGATTCTCGTGCGGCTGTCGGTGTTGTATTGGCTGCTGGTGGGTATCCTGACGCGTATCAAAAAGGTGATGTAATCTCAGGCCTTGATAGCTGTGATAGTGCCGATACTAAAGTCTTTCATGCTGGTACAGCTCTAAAAGATGGTAAGGTGGTGACCTCTGGCGGGCGTGTTTTATGTGCAACGGCATTGGGCGACACTGTTCGTGATGCACAAAAGAAGGCTTATGAAGCACTGAGTAATATTGATTGGAATAATAAATATTACCGTACTGATATTGCTTACCGAGCTATTGAAAGAGAAGAAAAAAAATAATTTTAACACTAATATTTTAAGGAGTTAGGCTAATGTCTGTAGCCCATCCGATTATTGCTGTTACTGGTTCATCTGGTGCAGGAACATCAACTGTTAAGCATGCCTTTGAAGATATTTTCCGTCGGGGCGGGATCAAACCTGTTGTTGTCGAAGGCGATAGCTTTCATAAATATGATCGTGTGGGAATGCGAGCCGCTGTAGCTGAAGCTGCCGAAAGGGGAGAGATCCTTACTCACTTTGGACCAGAAGGTAACTGCTTAGATGGCTTAGAACGTCTGTTCCAGAATTATTCTGAGACAGGTAAGGGTGAAAGACGCTTCTATATTCATAGTGATGCAGAAGGGATTCCTTTTAATCAGCCTGCAGGAACATTTACGCCTTGGGAAGAAATTGATGGCAATAGTGACTTGTTGTTTTATGAAGGACTTCACGGCGGGATCGTGACAGATGACGTCAATATCGCGCAATTTACCGACTTATTGATTGGTGTTGTACCGGTTATTAATTTGGAGTGGATCCAAAAAATCAAACGTGATTGCTCAAACCGTGGTTATTCTTCTGAAGCGGTAGTAGACATTATTTTAAAACGTATGCCTGATTATATTAATCACATTACGCCTCAGTTCTCTCGTACACATATTAACTTTCAACGTGTGCCTTTGATTGATACATCAAATCCATTTGTTATGCGTGAAATTCCAACGCCAGATGAAAGTTTGGTGGTGATTCGTTTCAAAGATCCGTCAATGGCTGATTTCCCATATTACTTAAGCATGTTAAAAGATTCATTCATGTCCCGTCCTAATAATCTAGTTATACCTGCAGTGAAACTAGGTCTGGCAATGGAAGTTATTTTGACACCGTTTATCGAAGAAATGATGATTAAAAAGCGCCAGCGTGGTTAATTTTGATTCTATCTTCGGTTAAACCTAGAGATACCGCTTCGGCGGTATTTCTGTTTTTGGAGCTAAAAAGTAATGAGTAACTGGCGAATAAGACAAGCAGTAACCGCATTAAACCATGGTGGTGTGATTGCTTATCCAACAGAAGCGGTCTATGGTTTAGGCTGTGATCCTTGGAATGTCCAAGCTGTAAAACGATTATTAGACATCAAGCAGCGTTCATGGTTAAAAGGTTTGATTATTATTGCTGCTGATTTTAATCAATTACACGATTTTATAGCCCCTGTTTCAGCTGAGATATTAAAAGAACTCGAATCAACATGGCCAGGCCCTGTCACATGGTTATTGCCAGTAAATACTAACCTACCAGCTTATTTGTCTGGCTGTCATGACACGATTGCAGTGAGAGTGACTGCCCATAAACAAACTGCTGAACTGTGTCGAGAGTTTGGTGGTGCGATCGTTTCTACAAGTGCGAATGTGGCTGGCGCTCAACCTGCAAAAACAATCCGCCAACTCCGTTGGAATATGCCTCATCTTGATGCAATTGTCTCGGGACAATGTTCTGGTTCAAGTCAGCCAACAGAAATTAGAGATGCACAAACAGGAGAGCGACTACGATGAGTCAGCCAGATATTGAAGCTGTTCGGTCATATTTTATGGACCTGCAAGATAGAATCTGTCAGCAAATAGAAGCTGAAGATGGTGGTGCCAAATTTGTTGAAGATGAATGGCAGCGGGAAGGTTCTGGTGGCGGCGGTGGTAGAACTCGAGTTTTAACTAATGGCGCTGTTTTTGAACAAGGTGGTGTTAACTTTTCACAAGTAACAGGTGATAGTTTACCGCCTTCTGCAACAGCAAGCCGTCCTGAGTTAGCGGGAAGAAGCTTTGAAGCCTTAGGTGTATCTTTGGTTATCCATCCACATAATCCTTATGTCCCGACATCACATGCAAATGTTCGTTTTTTTATTGCCGAGAAAGAAGGTGAGGAACCGATCTGGTGGTTTGGTGGTGGTTATGATCTAACGCCTTATTATGGCAATGAAGGTGACGTTATTGCTTGGCATCAAACTGCTAAGCAAGCCTGTGATCCTTTTGGGGATACTGTTTATGCAGACTATAAGAAATGGTGTGATGAGTATTTCTTCTTAAAACATCGTAATGAACCACGTGGTGTAGGTGGTTTATTTTTTGATGATTTAAATGAAGGTGGCTTTGAGCATTGTTTTAATTTGATGAAAAGTGTGGGCAATAGTTATACTAAAGCTTACTTACCGATTGTTGAAAAACGAAAAAATACTGAATTTGGAGAGCGAGAGCGAGATTTTCAGCTTTATCGTCGAGGTCGTTACGTTGAATTCAATCTTGTGTATGATAGAGGCACTTTGTTTGGGCTTCAATCTGGTGGTCGAACAGAGTCAATATTAATGTCATTACCGCCATTAGTTAAATGGCAATATAATTGGCAACCAGAAGCGGGATCTCTCGAAGATGAGTTATATCAACAATTTCTTAAACCACGTAATTGGCTAAATTTATAATGAAAGAGAAAAGATTAAAAGGCACGATCAAATACTGGAACGGTAGAAAAGGCTTTGGGTTTATTGATCCTGAGACTGGAGACAAACAAATCTTTGTTCATATTAAAGCGTTTACTGTTCGTAAGGGAAAACCTGTCATTGGGCAAGAAGTGACCTATACACTTTCGGCTGATGAACAAGGTCGTTCTCGTGCAGATAATGTACTAAATGCAGAAGATGATGTTTCATCTGAAAGCTCATCAACAATGATAATTGTCGGTATTGTAGTTGCTGTTATCGCGGTCTCTGCTTATTTGTGGGCTTAGTCTTAGCAAATTATATTGCTTTAAGCACCATCGCATTTATTTTATACGCAGTTGATAAGTCAGCTGCTAGAAAAAATGCACAACGAGTATCAGAAAGAAGTTTACACCTAGTTGCATTGTTGGGAGGTTGGCCGGGGGCAATAATTGCTCAGAAAGTCTTTCGACATAAAACAAAGAAGCACGCTTTCCGCTTTGTTTTCTGGCTAACCGTAATTGCTAATGTCAGCGTGGTTTTTCTATTGATATTCAACGCCCATTTTATAGTGGCTGTTTAATGCAAAGAGTAAAGCTTATTTAGTTATCATTTGCTAAAGAAGCCAGTTGATCAGCTTGATATTCATTGACTAATGGTTCGATCACTTGCTCAAGATCGCCGCCCATGATTTCACCTAATTTATATAATGTAAGGTTGATTCGGTGATCAGTCATACGGCCTTGAGGGTAGTTATAGGTACGAATACGCTCACTTCGGTCACCACTTCCCACTTGTAATTTACGTGTTTCAGCTTGTTCAGAGTCAATCTTATCTTGTTGTTCAGACATGATTCTAGATTGTAATACTGACATCGCTTGGGCACGGTTTTTATGTTGCGAACGCTGCTCCTGACATTCAACAACAATACCCGTTGGCAAATGCGTAATTCGAATTGCTGAATCTGTTTTATTAACGTGCTGACCACCGGCACCTGATGCACGAAAGGTATCAACACGTAAATCAGCGGGGTTGATATCAATTTGGTCGATTTCATCTGCTTCGGGCATGATAGCGACTGTGCATGCTGAGGTGTGTACACGGCCTTGTGATTCTGTTTCGGGAACACGTTGTACACGATGGCCGCCAGATTCAAACTTTAAGCGAGAATAAGCACCGTCACCGACAATGCGTAGAATGACTTCTTTATACCCACCTACTTCGCTTTCTTGTAGGTTAATAATCTCAACCCCCCAGCGGCGACTTTCAGCATAACGGCTATACATTCGGTATAAATCACCTGCAAATAATGCCGCTTCATCACCACCCGCACCGGCTCTAATTTCTAGGAATAGATTGCGTTGGTCATTGGGATCTTTTGGCAGTAGTAATTTCTGTAGCGTGAGCTCTAGTTCTTCTTCGTTTGCTTGTGCATCAGCGAGTTCTTCTTTTGCCATCTCACGCATTTCTTTGTCTTCTTCTTTGAGCATGGCTTTCGCATCCTCAATCGCAATCAGACTATTTTTGTAGCTGGTGAAGTTAACAACAATGGGCTCTAATTGAGCATATTCTTGTGATAGTTCACGAAACTTATTTTGGTCAGCCATTGTTTCTGGCTCTGCTAATAAGCCGGCAATTTCTTCATGACGTTCAATTAATGTTTCTAACTTATGCTTTATAGACTCTTTCACGGTGTAAGCTACCCTTAATCCTTGATATTAAAGAGACTTCGTGCCGCTTTAATCAGGTTGTTATCAGTATTAAAGCCAGATTGACGTAGTTGCCTGCTTGGCTCATGTAGTAATTTTTTTGTTAGTGTTCGAGCAAGATCATTGAGGACTTGATCGGCAGAAACACCTTGTTCAAGTTGTTTTAATGACTTTTCTAGTAAGTGATTACTCTCTGCTTCTGCCCGTTCACGTATTGCCTTTATGACTGGGGCTGCATCTTGAGTACGTAACCAGCCGATAAAATGTTCGACCTGGCTATCAATAATCTCTTCAGCTTGAAGCGCTGCATCTCGTCGTGATTGTAAGTTTTCTTCAATAATATCGTGTAAATCATCAACACAGTAGAGATAAACATCCTCTAACGTCCCCACTTCTGGTTCAATATCACGTGGAACGGCAATATCAACCATAAAAATAGGTTTACGTTTACGTTGCTTGAGTGCTCGCTCTACAGAGCCTTTTCCTAGTATAGGTAACTGACTCGCAGTGGAACTCATTACAATATCGGCTTCTGCCAAATGGTTTGGCATTTCACTTAAGCTGATAGCAAAACCATTAACTTGTTCTGCTAAGGTGTGGGCACGTTCAATGGTCCGGTTGGCTATAATTATTCGACCCACACCATTGTCATGGAGGTGACGTGCTGCTAATTCAATTGTTTCACCGGCTCCAATTAATAATGCTGTTGAATCAGACAAACTGGAGAAAATTTGTTTCGCAAGACTAACTGCCGCAAAGGCAACAGAAACAGGACTACTTCCAATTGCGGTATCAGTACGGACTTGTTTGGCAACGGTGAACGAATGCTGAAATAGGCGGCCTAATGATTTACCGACAGTATTTGCATTTAGTGCTTGGCTATAGGCTGTTTTTATTTGACCTAAAATTTGTGGTTCACCAAGGACCATTGAGTCTAAGCCGCAACTAACGCGTAATAAGTGACGAATAACATCATGATCTTTATGATGATAGATGAATTCGTTAAGTGAGTCAGCCGATTGTTTGTGGAAGTCATGTAGCCATTCGCAGACATTATCTTCGTAATCATCTGCAATATGGCAATAAATTTCTGTGCGATTACAGGTTGAAATAATAATGGATTCTACAACGCCTGGGCACTGCTGTAGCGAATCCAACGCAACAGGAAGAACCTCAGCATTAAAGGCAAGTTGTTCCCGAATATGGACGGGTGCAGTAGTGTGGTTTATGCCGTAGGCGACAAGTTGCATAGTTATTGGTGATAAGTCGTCGTTAAAATGCTGGTAAACTCTACAGCGATTATTAAAATTATTATTGTCAGATTGTTCATGACTAATGAGCTATTCTAACAAAATCAGTCGTTCAGGTTGTTTTATTATGGATTTATCGTTTGTAGGGTGGAAAAGTGTGTACGATTTAGCTCGTAAGAAGATTGTTTTTGGTGCGATTACATTATTATCTGCATGTGCCGCTACGCCTGTTGTTGTCGAGCCAAATAGCGCGGCAGCCCCCGTCGAAGAGATCGAAAAAGTAGCGTCTACTCCTGAAACGGTTGAATCGTTACCTTTAACATCAGAGTTAGTGTATTACATCTTAATGGCTGAGATTGCTGGCCAACGAGGTGAAATCGGTGTGGCAGCTGAGTTATACAATAAAGCCGCACAAACTGCTGACTCAGCCGCTGTCGCTGGGCGTTCAACTCAAGTTGCAAATTTCACACGAGATAAGGCACGCATTAATCGAGCATTAAAACGTTGGGTTGAAGTCGCTCCCAGTGATGCAGATGTATATATCATGCAAGCACCTTTCCAAATGATGGAGGGGGATTTTGATGCGGTAGTTAAGTCGGTTGATACTGCGCTTGGTTTAGCTCCTGAAAAGTCATCACAGTTTTTGGCGCAAATTGCAGATAATTTAAGTGAGTTAGCAAGACCTGTACAAGGTTTAGCAGTGCTAAAAGAGTTAGCGCTATATAAGAAAAATGATTCTGATGCTTTGTATGTTTATGCTCGATTGGCTGAGTTCTATAAGCAGTATCCTGATGCATTGATGGCGGTGAATACGGTACTTGAACACGATGCTGAACGTGAAGATGTTCTTATTTTGAAAGCTGAGGTTTTGCAACGTTTAGGTCGCGGAATGGATGCAATGGCACTCCTTAAAGGGAGAGCTGCGAAAGAGGAAGCAAGCGAAGCGATGTTATTCGCCTATGCAAAATTATTAGGTGAAAATGGTAACGTAGCAGAGGCGCGGACTATTTTTGGGCAGCTTCATTTAGAAAAACCTAAAAATGAAGAAATATTATTTGCTTTAGGGTTGTTAGCCTTAGAAGAGAAAGAAGGTAAGCAGGCCAAACATTATTTTAGTCAGCTTGTTACGCTTGGCGACAGTGGCAAGCAAGCTTCCTATTTTATGGGGCTTTCTGAAGAGTTAAATAAGAATGTCGATGCGGCTTTGATTTGGTTTGCCTCTGTTCCTATGGATAGTTCACGTTTTCAATCGGCACAATCTCGTTATGTTAATTTGCTTGCAGATAATGGGCAGTTAGAAAAAGCACGGTTACATCTAAAGTTATTGCGTAAAGAGCAGCCGAAACGAGCGGTTCAATATTATATATTTGAAGCTACCTTTTTAAGAGAGCGGAAAGAAAACCAAGCAGCATTTGATCTATATAGTGAGGCTCTGAACAGTACGCCAAACAATATTGAATTATTGTATGGTCGAGCGATGACAGCTGAATCACTCCACCGCTTAAGTGCTCTAGAAGATGACTTAAAGAAAATATTAGAAATCGATCCTAATAATGATGTAGCGTTGAATGCGTTGGGGTATACATTGACCGACCGAACCGATCGGCATCAAGAAGCATTGGTGTTAATTGAAAAAGCATTAAGTTTGAAACCAGATGATCCCTTTTATTTAGATAGTTTAGGTTGGGTTTATTACCGTTTGGGTAATTTGGAAGCAGCGATACGTTATTTAAAGCAGGCAATTGGATTGCAAGATGATGTAGAGTTTTTGGCTCACTTAGGTGAAGTGTTATGGCAGCAAGGTCGGCATGCCAAAGCGAAGAAAATATGGCAACAAGGTTTAAAACAAACCAAAGATAATGAGCTATTAAATGACACCATGCGACGATTTGGTGAATAAAAATGCTCCGTAGTATTGGTGTCATTAGTCTGGTTCTTATTTCAACGGTTGCCTGTGTTCCCGTGTGGCAAACGAAGCCAAATATAAGCCCAGAATCATTATTTGAAACGCGATATAAGAATTTAATCGAGCTTGAGCAATGGAAGATAAAAGGTCGAACAGTTATTACTCAAGACAAAGAAGCCTGGAATGTAGGACTGCGTTGGCAAGAAGATCGTGGCAACTATCAAATTAAATTAGAAGGGCCTTTTTCTCAAGGTGGCGTAACGTTAGAAGGAAAGAAAGGACATGTTGTATTAACAACGGCTGATGGTAAAAAATTGTCTGCGACAAATCCTGAAGCATTACTTATGGAAGCCGCTGGTTGGAATTTACCCGTTAGTGCTTTGCGTGACTGGGTAAAAGGTATTCCATATCGTAAAGAAACATTTGAGTCTGTTAACTATGACGATAAAGGTAGGATTACAACTCTAGTACAGCAAGGGTGGAATGTTGAATTCTTGCGTTATGTTCCATTTGGTTCCCATTCAATGCCATCAAAGGTGTTTATTAAACATCCTGATTTGAGCCTTCGCTTAGTCATTACCAGCTGGAATGATATTAAATGAGCTCATGGCTTTCACCCGCAAAAATAAACCTTTTCTTACATATCACAGGGCAGCGCGAAGATGGTTATCATAATCTACAAACAGCTTTTCAGTTTCTAGATTATTGTGACATTTTGTCTTTTGAGCATGCACCTGAGAATGAAATTCAATTATTGACCCCGATAGAAGGGGTTGAGCATGATGATAATCTGATTGTTCGAGCCGCTAAGTTATTGCAACAATGTGTAAAGGCAGAAAAAGGTGCCTTGATTTCTTTGGATAAGAAATTACCAATGGGCGGAGGTTTAGGTGGCGGAAGCTCCAATGCTGCGACGACCTTGGTTGCGTTAAATCAAATCTGGAACTGTGGATTATCAAAGAATGAATTAGCAGAGCTAGGACTGTCATTGGGCGCAGATGTACCTATTTTCATCCATGGCTATGCTGCTTGGGCGGAAGGTGTTGGTGAAGAGTTAACAGCAATTTACCCTGATGAACCATGGTATGTTGTTCTTGTTCCTGATTGCCATATTTCTACAGCTGAAATATTTTCATCTTCGGAATTGACAAGGGATTGTAAATCAATGACAATAGCCGGCTTCCTTTCGGGGGAAGGCAGAAATGTATGTGAAGATGTAGTGATTAAACACTATCCTGCTGTTGCTGAAGCATTGGATTGGTTAGCGCGATATGCTAATCCTAGAATGACCGGAACAGGTGCTTGTGTATTTGCTGATTTTAATAGTCAGGAAGATGCGCAGCGAGTGATTGATAGTTTGCCGGATGGTTGGCAAGGGTTTATTACTCAAGGCTGTAATAAGTCACCTCTTTACAAATAATTGACTTCTTTTAGCAGAAAAAAGAAGCCAAGGCAGACTGCTAAATGTTAAAATAAGTTTATCTGTTGGGGTATCGCCAAGCGGTAAGGCACAAGGTTTTGATCCTTGCATTCCCAGGTTCGAATCCTGGTACCCCAGCCATTTTTTATTTTGCTATAGACTTTTTGGCTTTTACCTTGAAAAAAAACAGACTCCTCCAGTTACAAGAACGCACTGCTGATAGCAGTATGATGGTGTTCTCAGGCAATTCTAATCGCCCATTGGCAAAAAGTATTGCTAACTTCCTAAGTGTTCCTCTTGGTAAAGCAACAGTAGAAAAATTCAGCGATGGCGAGATCATGGTTGAAATTTTAGACAATGTGCGCGGTAAAGACGTATTTATTGTTCAACCTACATCAATGCCTGCCAACGATAACTTGATGGAATTGATGGTAATGACGGATGCAATTCGTCGTGCATCAGCAAAACGGATTACATTAGTCGTCCCCTATTTTGGTTATTCACGTCAAGATCGACGTCCTCGCTCTGCACGTGTTGCGATTACTGCAAAAGTAGTAGCGAATATGTTGACGGGTGTTGGTGCGGATAGAATTTTGACTGTTGATTTGCATGCAGATCAGATTCAAGGTTTCTTTGATTGCCCTGTAGATAATGTTTATGCCTCACCTGTTTTATTAGGTGATGTTTGGAAGCATAAATATAAAGATTTAGTGGTTGTATCACCTGATATCGGTGGTGTTGTTCGTGCAAGAGCATTAGCAAAACATCTTGATGTTGAGTTAGCCATCATTGATAAACGTCGTCCCAAGGCAAATGTCGCCAAAGTGATGAATATTATTGGTGATGTAGAGGATCGAGTATGTATCTTGATTGATGACATGGTCGATACTGCGGGTACATTATGTGCCGCTGCTGCAGCCTTAAAGGAGCGTGGCGCAACACGCGTTGTGGCCTATTGTACGCATGCTGTTTTATCTGGTCCTGCTGTTGATAATATTGAAAATTCAGTATTGGATGAGTTAGTGGTTACAGATACCATTCCACTGCAAAAAAATGCACAACAATGTGAAAAGATTCGTCCATTAAGCATTGCAGAAATGCTAGCTGAGGCGATGTATAGAATTAGTAATGAGGAGTCAGTTAGCTCCTTATATATGGATTAATAAATTTAAAGAAATTCTTTAGGTTTATTGTTAGTCAGAACATTCTTTAAGCGTGTTTCTGCATGCCTACTCTGGTCGCAAGGGAGGCAAAGCGCCGCCGTTAGGCGGCATTTTTAATGGGTAATAGCTTACCCATGATTTTGGAGAAAAAGATGGAAAATTTATTTGAAGTTCAAGCTGAACTACGTACTGACACAGGGAAGGGTGCGAGCCGCCGCCTACGTCATGCAGGTCAAGTTCCAGCAATCATGTATGGTGCAGAAGAAGAAGCTGTATCTTTAACATTAGATCACAACAAATTTCTTCGTCACTTAGATGAAGAAGCTTTTTATGCTCATATCTTGACGATTGTTGTTGATGGTAAAAAGCATAAAGTAGTACTGAAAGATCTACAACGTCACCCAACAAGTGACATGAAAATCATGCATGCTGATTTCTTACGAGTTAGTGCTAAACATGCAATGACAATGAATGTGCAACTTCACTTCATTGGTGATGAAATTGCTCCTGGTGTTAAAGTTAGTGGTGGTAAATTAACTCACTTAATGTCTGATGTTGAAATCTCTTGTTTACCAAAAGATCTACCTGAGTACATTGAAGTTGATACATCTGCATTAGAACTTGATGCTTCTATTCACTTGTCTGAACTTGTATTGCCAAAAGGCGTTACATTAACAGCATTAGCTCATGCTCAAGATGAAGATCTAGAAGAAGGTTCTCGTTCTGCATATGACCAAGCTGTTGTTAGCATTCATACTCCACGTGCTGTAGTTGAAGTTGAAGAAGACGAAGCAAGTGATGAAGCAGCAGCTGAAGAAGAAGCGACTGAAGAATAATTCAGTCAATATTGGGGGCGGTTTAGTTATAAATGGCTAACTGGGTAATCGTAGGCTTGGGTAATCCGGGCCCTCAATATGAACAGACCCGACATAATGTCGGGTTTTGGTGGCTGGACCAATTGGCTAGTGATTTGGGCTCAACATTTTCTGTTGAAAATAAATTTCACGGCCAATTGGCTCAGGCCCATTATTCAGACCATAAGCTATTTCTGCTAAAACCACTTGTCTTTATGAACCGAAGTGGCCAATCAGTAGCAGCTTTAGCCAATTTTTATAAAATCCCCTTAACTAATATTCTTGTTATTCATGATGACTTAGATCTGCCTGCTGGCACGGCACGTTTGAAACGTGGTGGTGGCCATGGTGGACATAATGGACTTCGTGACACTATTTCCAAAACAGGAAGTAAAGACTTTTTACGTTGCCGTTTAGGTATTGCTCACCCAGGAGATAGTCGTCAAGTATCAGACTATGTGCTGAGTAAGCCTTCTCAGCCAGATAGGCAACTTATTCTCTCTGCAATAGATGATTCTTTAAGGGTATTACCTGATGTATTATCAGGCGACTTAGATAAAGCCATGCAATGGCTACACTCACAATAGGAAAAGATTATGGGATTTAAATGCGGCATTGTTGGCCTACCCAATGTAGGTAAATCAACATTATTTAATGCGCTGACTGAAGCTGGAATTGAAGCTCAGAACTACCCATTTTGTACGATTGAACCTAATGTCGGCATTGTTCCCATGCCTGATTCTCGATTAGATGCCTTAGCAGAAATCGTTGTACCAGAACGTATATTACCGACAACAATGGAATTTGTTGATATTGCTGGTTTAGTTGCCGGTGCATCAAAAGGTGAAGGCCTTGGTAATAAATTCCTAGCTAACATTCGTGAAACTGATGCTATTGCTCATGTTGTGCGTTGTTTTGAAAATGACAATGTTATTCATGTTGCCAATAAAGTTTCACCACTGGATGATATTGAAGTTATTAATACTGAGTTGGCTTTAGCTGATTTAGAAAGTGTTGAAAAAGCGATTACCAAAACAACACGTGATGCCAAAGGCGGTGATAAAACAGCGAAAGCACGTTTAGAACTACTCAAAGAAATGAGCGAAGTTCTTAACGAAGGTAAACCTGTTCGCGGAATGAAACTAGATGAAGATCAATTAGCCTTGCTAACTGAAATACATCTACTGACAATCAAACCAACGATGTATATCGCTAATGTCTCTGAAGATGGTTTTGAAAATAACCCATTATTAGATCAGGTTTCAGAGTTGGCAGAATCAGAAGGTGCTGCGATCGTCTCTATTTGTGCTTCGATTGAATCCGAAATTGCAGAACTTGATGCCGAAGAGAAAAAAGAGTTTTTAGATGAACTAGGCCAAGATGAACCAGGCCTAAATCGAGTGATTCGTAGTGGCTACAACTTACTTGGTTTACAAACATACTTTACCGCAGGCGTAAAAGAAGTGCGTGCTTGGACCGTGCAAGTGGGTGCAACAGCACCACAAGGTGCAGGTGTTATTCACACCGATTTTGAGAAAGGCTTTATCCGAGCGGAAGTGATTAGCTACGAAGACTTTGTTGAGTATAACGGTGAAGCAGGCGCTAAAGATGCAGGTAAATGGCGCTTAGAAGGTAAGGATTACATTATTAAAGATGGTGATGTCATGCATTTCCGCTTTAATGTTTAAAGGATTTTTTGCCCCAGTAAATTGGAGCTTGGAAATTAACAACAGTGAAGTGCTATAAATTTAACGTTATAGCTTGATGTTTTATTGTTCACCTCGTATAATTCTCCGCTTGGTATGGCTATGTAGCTCAGCTGGTTAGAGCACATCACTCATAATGATGGGGTCGGTAGTTCGAATCTACCCATAGCCACCA
>JAQRMU010000013.1 GCA_028598975.1 Gammaproteobacteria bacterium
GATGTCGTCTTCCCTCCACCAGCCCCGCCCATGCAGTGATGACTTTTGAGCAGAAGTTAGCTGTTTGGAAACAGGCTATTACTATCCCAAGTTCGGCTTAGTTAAAACTAAAACCGATATTCAAGGAGAAATGGGCTGCTTAGGACTGTTTTTTGTCTGTTAATACCGGTAAATACAGAGTGCGTAGCGTTGAAAACCCTTTTCTTTAAATCTAAATAAGAATCATTTGCATTAATAGATAAATCTATTTACAATTAGAATCACCTGCTATTTAAGGAGAGGATGATGAAAATAGATAATTTCTCAATAAAACAGAGTGATGCTATTCATTTAGCGTTTGACCCAGATACACTTGAGTCCTTGATCCGAGAAGGCAAGCTACACGTATCTGATTTTAATTGTCTGGATAAAACATCAAAAAAAGGTGTCTGGGCATTGATGCGCTCTGTCGCAGCTGCAACTATCCGCCTGTCATGAGTGTTCAGTCGATAAAATCAAAGCGAGACCGTGAAATTATATTAACGGCTAACCATCAGTTAGAGCAGATGTATTTTTCTCAGAACAGTCCTTGCCTCGCATTACATATCTCACGGAATTACCATTTGCTACATGCACAATATGGAAATGTTGAGCATCGAAATCAGTGGAAGGAAAAAGCAAAAATATGGTGGCAGCTATATTGGGGCAAGCGCTCAAGTAAAGCGATGGGTCTTTTCTATGATGAAGATAAGTTATTTTTAGATAATATTTGATTGACAATGCAAATAAGAATCATTAGCATTAATGGTAATTAGAGACAAAAAAGGATTAAGAAATGAGTTCAACACCCTGCCAACCAGAAACAATATTAAGCGCCTCTACCTGTGATATTCAGTATTGCTCCGATTGTGGAATGATCCATTTGATCATGGGGGCAATGTCGTTACGATTATCGACAGGACATTTTCAGGAATTGGCAAAAGATTTGGGTAAAGGGACTGCCCTATTAAAAGCTCGTAGGAATTCGGCGTTTAACTTTCATAATCAGAATGTCACCACATTACATAGTTGAGATTGGTGATGGTGAAGGAAGAAGAACCGAGTCCAATTGCCCAGAGATCATTTGCAGAACAGCGGGTTTATCCTTCAATCACTTTATTTCAAGGTGAGAAATCGATCATTATTGAGCATCAAAATGAACACTATTTTCTACGAATAACTAAAAGTAACAAGCTTATTTTAACTAAATAATTAATGAACCACTGAAATTAGGTCCAGATAAAAAATTTGATTCCTAATTTATTAACTAATTTACATTTTCCAAAGCCAGCCAAGACATTTTATATGTCACTAGCAAGTCATGGTGTGTAGTTTCAATATTCAAGGAGAAACTCCATGATCAAAAAAACACTCTCTATTTTAATCTTTTCAACATGTCATATTTCTCTAGCCAATGCGGCTGATAATTTCTCGATAACACAACTGGATACGATGGTTGTATCAGGTTCACGAACTGAAAAGTTGTTGATGGATACCCCTGTTAGCATGTCTGTTATCACGCAAGAGGATATTCAAAGGAGTGGTGCGGAGCAGGCGGGTGAGTTATTACGTGACGTACCTGGTGTTGAGATCACGGATACATCTGTTGCAGGTGCAAAACGAGTACGGATAAGGGGTGAAGTTGGCTCCAATGTGCTAGTGCTTATTGATGGTCAAGAAATTTCAGAGCAACGTTCATTTCATGGCGCTGCGCCGCTATTAGTTGATTCTAATATAATTGAGCGAATTGAAGTTGTTAAAGGTCCTGCTTCCGTTTTATATGGTTCAAAAGCGATTGGCGGTGTGGTCAATATAATCACTAAAAAAGGCGGCGAGAGTGCTTTTCAAGCAGAACTAAATACTTCTTATAATAGTTCAACCAATGGTTTTGATGCTAATGCACAGCTATATGGCAGTGCCAATAATTTTGATTATCGGCTTTCTGTTAGTCGTGCCGATCATGGCGATAGGGAGGTGCCAGATGGTACCGATGACAATATCGCATATAGCAATAAAGATGGAGTATTAGAAAACTCATCTTTTGATAATAGCAATGTCAATGCCTATTTGGCTTATAACATGGACAATGTAACATTCGGTGGACGTTTAGAAAGCTATAAAGCAGACACGGAATCACATACCGATAACAGTATTATTGAAGGTGGATTAGATGGGTTTCAACTGGATTTGCCAAAGCAAGACCGTAAAAAATTCAGTGTTTTTTTAGAAGAAACGGATGTTACTCAAAGCCTAGTGAAAATGAGGTTAGATGCTTTTCACCAAATAAGAGATCGTGATTTTCTACAAGACTTAGAGGTTAACAGGCCTAATTTTGCTGGCCCTGGTTCTAATTTACTGGTTGATTTAGATTTAAAGACTGTTTTTGAGCAAAAAAATTCTGGTCTGCAAGGACAGTTTGATTTTGTATTCCATCCTGATCATTACATCGTGACTGGTTTTGAATATACCTATGACGATATGGAGTCAAACGTTACAACATCTAGCAGAACGCTTGGTACAAGACCTTCCCCACCTTTTACGTTAGTTGATGTAACAACTCTTACTGATACAAACGTTGAATCTCACCAAGAAACCAAAGCTATTTATTTCCAAGATGAATGGTCATTGGCTACTGATATGACGTTAACAGGTGGCATTCGTCAAACTTGGGTTGATACTGAACTGGATAAAGAAAACAGCCCTGTTCTAAATGAGTTAGATACCAGTGAATCCCGTGCTGTTGGTAGTCTGGCATTTGTCTATTCAGGAATAGAAAACACTGCTATTCGAACTGGTTGGTCTCAAGGTTTCCGCGTGCCATCATTGCTTGAGTTGTTAGAAGGTACGCCACATGGCGGTTCAGGTGTCTTGCATGCCAACCCTGATCTTGATCCTGAAACATCAAATAGCTATGAAGTTGGTTTACGGTTTGATAATCAACAATTCACATTTGATGGTGCAGTATTTTATACCGAAGCCAAAGATTATATTGCTACGGTGAGTTGTGCATCATCAACCGCTTCGTGTCCCGCAGCATTTGGTGGTAGCGATACACAATATACAAACGTGAATGGCGCGAATACATATGGTGTAGAAATATTTAGTGCTTATCAATTTGCCAACTCACCGTTTTCTATTTATAGCAATTTGACTTATTTAAAACGAGAATTTGAATTCACTCAATTTTCAACTTATAAAACAGGTCATCCAAGCTTTGAAGGTCGTATCGGTTTAGAAATGGTAACCACTCATAACACTATAGATTATTGGGGCGATGTTTATGTTCGTGGTGCAGTAGATGCTGAAGATGAATCACCTGACAGTGGCAGTGCATCAGGCAGAACGGTAGATGACTATGATGGCTGGGCAACCTTAAACTTATCCATGGGTGCTGATATTGGTGCAAAGAATCCAATTAATGTGTCCTTACATGTCAATAATATTTTTGACAAAGCCTACACACCTTCACAAGAAAGCTTGATTGCACCCGGGCGACATTTTGTTGTCAAAGCAGGCGTTAAATTTTAAAGGGAGATAAAAATGGAACAGTTAATACCGTTAGTACGTTTAGAAAATGGCCAGCGAGTTCCACAACACGGTGGAAAAATAAGCAGAATTGCAACCAATCTAAATTGGCAGCGAGAAATTGTGTCAGGCAATAATGCGATGGCAAAAGGACTTTATTTCACGGCTTATGATCATTATAAAATTGCTTTAGGCATTGCCAAAAGCCTCTTAAAAACACATCAACATCATGACATTGTGCCCGATAATTTAGTCCCCGCCATAGTCGTTTCTTATCTCAATATTTGTGATTTATGGGAAAAGCAGAATAAAACAACTGCAAGGCAAGGTTATTTATGTGCGGCCTTTGATTACTTAGTCATTCAAACGCAAACCCCCAATCTTTGTTTAGATCTGCAAGAACAACTTCGATGTGGGCTAGATAAAGTTTTTGTCGAAATTGTTGAAATGGGTGATATGGAAATAATAGTGACGAATAAGAAAATTTTAATGACTTTATGGTAATTCAATAGCTCCGCCTTAGGAGTTCAGAATTCGGAGAAAATAATGAAATACATGGAAAAAATACTGTTTGTAGCAGGTGGGATAACGATACACATTTTGTTGATGAACAGTGCCTTTGCAGAAGATTCTATCAATTTACCCGATTTAACCATCACCGGAGAAAATGAGCCTGCGCGTCCTAATAAAGTGGATTTAGAACAGACTTTATCTGATGAATCAATGATGCTGAGCTTTTTTATGAAACCGTATGATTCATGGCAATGGAAGAAAAATAACGCTGGGGTCTTAGTACAGCATTTGTCTAATAATAATCTTTCTGCAGGATATCCATAAAATTATGAATACAACCTTTCTTTTAGTCCTGCTTACATTAGGTGATGGAGGACAAATAAATGCCGCTTTTGTTAATACGGATAGTCTCAATACCTGCCAAAACAAAAGCAAAATGTTGGGTGCGGTTATTTCAACATCAGGTACAAAAATAGTAGAAAACAGATGTTTTGTTAGTGATCTTAATTTTACTAAATTTTCTCATGGTCAATCAGATGAGGAAGTACGTTATGACTATGCAATTTTATTATCGGATGACTACGTTGAGGTAATTCAATCAAAAAATAAAATGGAGTGTACTGTCAATGAAGAAAATATGGCACTAACAAACAAGGGTGAAGTGTATTGCACAACATCGTCACAAAATATAAAAGAGATTAAAAATAATGCTTAAAACACTATTAAAATACCTTATGCCAGCATTACTATTATTAACAATGCTGGTGGGATGTTCAGAATCAGAACAGGCACTAACAGCACAAACTGAAAGTAATCAGAAGAAAGTGGGGGTATTGCTTGTTAACCATGGCTCCGTCGCTGAAAAATGGCGAAATATGCTGACCGATGTAGAGAGTGCTGTTCGTGGTGAGTTGTTGGCGAACCCTAAAATTGGTGAGGTTAGAACTGCCTTTATGGAGTATACGGAACCTTCGATTGCTACTCAGATGAAGGCCTTTGATGAAGCGGGATATGATGAAGTTGTTATTGTGCCGCTATTTTTAACAGTCAGTAGCCATTCATTAAGCGATATTCCTACAATTCTAGGGATTAATGCCGATCCCAAAGTCGTTGCAACACTGACCGAAGAAAAAATTGAGATTTATCGGGCGAAAGCGCGGGTAACAATTACACCTAATTTAGACTTTACTACTTTACTTAAGAAAAATGTATTGCGCCGTGTAAAAGCATTAAGCGACAGCTCGGGCAATGAAGGTGTGGTGTTGGTGGCATATGGTGATAAAGACTATAACCAACAATGGGAAGAAATGATGGATGAAATTGGTCGTTTCTTAAAAATTAAGTTAGATATAGATACGGTTGCTTATGCTTGGTGTGGTCACTTGGTGGCTTATTCAACTGAGCCAACGGAAAAAGCGATTGAACAAGTTTTTGAGTTGGAAGATAAAGTATTGGTTGTGCCTTTATTGGTCGCTTTTGATCCCTATTTTCAGCTAGACATCATTGAAACGGCGACTAAAAATGTTGAAAACTCACATAATGTTACTTATAAAGCAGATGCCATTTTACCGGATGAAAATTTAAATGATTGGGTGGTAGAAATCACCAATAAAGTGGTGTCAAATATTTAAACTATTCTTCTAAATGTTTATATTGTTTAATGCCAAAAGGCAATGGAAAAAATATGCCGCATCACTCTTTGTTGCAATCATTTTTTGTTGGTTTTATTTGCAAGGCCCGTTCAATAAACTGGTTGAATCAACAAACTTGATCGTGAATGAGTCAAAATTTTTGACACCTATTTTTATTCAAGATCAACAGCGCGTTCAGCAAAAAAAGTTTGGTTTGGTATCTGAGGAGCAAGCAAAAATAGCGGGTGTAAGTTTTTATAAATTAGTGGGTAGAAAAAAGGCGGTAAAAACCTACGGCTTGATTGCTGATCAACATCACAAGCCCTCCATGAAAGCGGAAGTCGGAGAAGAAATACAAAAACACGCAACACTTTTGAACGCTGACTTAACCACTGAGCTAAAAAACGCCTTAGATATGTTCTATGTTGAACTGCGAGATAAAGATGAACGTTTAGCTGGTTTGTATCTTGAAACGACCGGTTTAACAGAGCATATCAAAGGCTATGCTGGCTTTATCACCTTAGGGATCACTGTTTCATCACAAGGGAAAATTAATGCAGTTCATCATATTGGATCGCAAGAAACTAGTAGTTACCTTCGTCAAATAGATGATGCAGGATTTTATCAACAATTTTCAGGAATAGATCTGAATGGCGATAATCATCAAATAGATGCGGTATCAGGTGCAACGATCAGCACACAGGCGATGGCAAAAACACTTACAGCATTACTTAATATTGCCACCGAATCGCCATTGTCATTGTATTTAGACAACGATCCAGCGGGCACACGAGTTGAGGCTAATTTGAGTAATGAATGGATTATTCAAATTATTTTAATTGCCCTGGTTTTTAGTTATTTTTGGCAACCGTGGTTAATGCGAACGCGGCGTAGAACAACGGTAGTCATGCTACTTTCAGCCGTTTATATTGGCTTTTATTTAAACAATTCATTCACGTATATTTCTTTGCTACATCCCTTTTTAGGCGTATCAGTGTCACTGTTAGTGGGGTTTTATTGTGCTTTCGTGTTGTTAGGGGCAATTTGGGATAATAATACCTATTGTAAGTTTGTTTGCCCTTATGGTAATGTGCAGCGTTTAATGACACGCATGTTTCCTGCTTTTCGTCGCTCGTTCTTTGTATCATCACGGTGGGTTAAACGTGCAAGAACACTATTAACGCTTGTGATTATAGCGGGCGTTATTGCCGGTCAAAACCATTGGGCAAGTTATGAACTATTCCCTGATTTATTTGGTTTGGAAATTCATACATTTTGGTTCGCTATCTCCTTAATCGTTATTTTGTTATCTATTGTTTACCCTATGATCTGGTGCCGGTTACTTTGTCCAACGGGTGAAGTGTTAGATTGGTTCAGCAATTTTGTTTCACGTCCTAGCCGTAAACGACCAAGCAAGGACAATTTAAGCAATTGCAAGCAATGCGCAAACGGCAAATGTAACGCTATTAAAGTGAAAAAAACATGACAACACTTATCATTATTGCCGTGATATTTTTTACCGCCGCACTATTTTTTTATACGGTAGGTGTTTGGAGTGAAAGAATAAGCAAACGGCTAAAACTTTGGCATGTTTACTTTTTCTTTCTTGGAGTGGTAACCGATGCAATTGGAACATGGCTTATGTTTAAGAATTTAGGCTATATTAAATTTACACCGCATACGGTATCGGGATGCAATTAACACGTGTCAACGACAAGGAAGTTTAGATCAGAGTATTGATGCCTCCAGCATGATCGCCAATGACTTCAGCCTGTTTTTCCAACACCATCCTCATATTGAAAAGATAGT
>JAQRMU010000014.1 GCA_028598975.1 Gammaproteobacteria bacterium
ATCGTTGATCTTTGAAAAATGAGTAATGAAGTTGTTTGTCATGTCAGTAAATCTCCTTTGATTTACTGATCTGATCCTTATTTACTCAATTAGTTCCCTGTTTTAATGATCTTGCCCTGATCTTCATGCCGATGTAGCTCATTGCTTAAATCATCTTCTAATTGTTTTATTTGTTCAATTAACTGATTAATTCGGTCCGTCATGAATATGTTCTCCAAACGCTTACTCAGGAATAATGTGCTCGGTGTACGCGATTTCTTCCAGATTGTTTCGCCGCATATACTGCTTGATCTGCGAAACTGACAAGGTGTTGAGTTGTTGTTATATGTTGGTTATCACCTAGCGTTGAAAGCCCAATAGATAGGGTAATATTTAACGATGTATCTGGAGTAATGCTAAATGATGTTTTGGCGACAATATTTCGGAGCCGGTCGGCAATTTCGTAGGCATCTTGACTGCTGGTGTTTGCAAGCAAAATAACAAACTCTTCGCCACCATAACGAGCTAATACATCACTTGTTCTCATTGTGTCATTAAAGATGAGTGCGCCATTTTTTAATACATAGTCTCCAGCTTGGTGACCATGTGTATCATTAATGTTTTTAAAATGATCTAAGTCAATGAACAGACAGGATAATGGTGTTTTATTTCGCTGTGCTAAAGTGACTTCTTCTATGACACGTTGATCAAAAAAGCGACGATTATTGATGCCTGTTAATGGGTCTAGCAAGCCGAGTTGTTTGATGTTTTCCTGTAGTTTTGCATTTTCAATACAGGCTGAAATAACGGCAGTGAGATGTTGTAAAAACTGAGTGCCAATATGGGCCTGAAATCTGTCACTCATACGGCTTCCCAAGTTTAAACTACCGATGATTCTATTGCGGCGAATTAATGGGAGTATTGCGACTGACCCTAGTTCTGCATAATTGGGAAAGAAGGCTTGGTGAAGTTTAGGGGTAAATTCCGATAGGCTGGGTCTATGGCGAACATTGTAGGTTTTTTGTAGCGTTCGCTCGCTATCTGTGAATAGTAGCCGACCTTGCCATGAATCAGGTTGAGGGTTTGCCGCTAATAAACGCTGACATTCATATTCGGGGTCAAGCAGAAGCAGTGTAACTTCTGTAAGTTGAAATTGGTCTAAATGTTTCTCTAAGATAATGGACAATAAATCAAATAAGCCTGAGCTATTTAATAAGCTTAATTCATATTCTTGGAAGTTTTTCTGCTTCTGATCATTATTCTTCGCAATACGCAAAAGCGCATCGAGTTTTGCTTGTAATAGGTCAGAATTAGGTGGCATGGTTGATGGGTCAAGCATCCATTTAATGGCTGTATATGCTAATCATGTCTTATTGTGCGAGCAATTGTCCATACTTCAATTATTTTTATGCCTTTTTGTCGAAGTAATTTTGCAGCAATATTTGCGGTGTGACCAGTGGTTAATACATCATCAACCAGTGCTATATGTGATGGGAGATTAGAACTCATAAGCTTAAATGCATGTTGAATATTACTTTTTCGTTGCTTGAATGGTAAAGAAGCTTGTGGTGGCGTATTTATAATTCGGCTCAAATAGCGGTTACTTACGGGAATATTAAGTTGCTTTGATAATGAGTTAGCAAGTTCTAATGATTGATTGTAGCCACGTTGACGTAACCGTTTGGGGTGTAGAGGGATAGGAATTAAACAGTGGGGTAAAGGAGAATGTATTAATTTCTTGCTCATTAAGTGTGCAAATAGTTGAGTGAGGTAAAGTTTGTCATGATATTTCAAGTCAGCAATTAAGCGTTTAATTGGCTCGTGGTAACGAAACAAGCTGATACTTTGATCTTGTTCTGGAGGGTGAGAGAGGCATTGACCGCAGAGTTGACCTTGCGTTGTGGGCATCGCACAGCGAGGACAGGCGGGGCCAAGCAATGGTAAATCATTAATACAGGCACAGCATAAAGGGTATTCTTGGCTGGGTGAGCCACAAAGCCTACAGGGAATTGATGGCAGATTGCTGTATAATCGCCGTAATAACGAGTTCATTACTTATTGAATCCTTTCAAATATAACGAAGTAACATCATGCCTGAAAATCAAACAGAAACCGATCAAATTATTCGTCACGACTGGACAGCAGAAGAAGTTGAAGCACTGTATGTCTTACCTTTTGCTGATTTAATGTTCCGTGCTCAAACATCACACCGCCAGAACTTTGATCCTAATGCTGTACAAGTCAGTACTCTATTAAGTATTAAAACAGGTGGGTGCGCTGAAGATTGTGGTTATTGTCCACAAAGTGTTCATCATGAATCAGCGGTTAAAGCTGAACCTTTAATGCCGCTTGATAAAGTATTAGAAAATGCAGCTCATGCGAAAGAAACAGGTGCAAGCCGATTCTGTATGGGGGCGGCATGGCGTAATTTGAAAGATCGTGATTTAGAACGTGTTGCTGATATGGTGACAGGCGTTAAAGATATGGGCTTAGAAACCTGTGTCACACTAGGCATGTTAGAAGATCATCAAGCTAAACGTCTTAAAGAGGCTGGCTTAGATTATTACAATCATAACCTTGATACCTCACCAGAATTTTATGGTGATGTGATTAGTACCCGTACCTACCAAGACCGTTTAGATACATTAAGTTATGTGCGTGATGCTGATATTAATGTATGTAGTGGTGGCATTGTCGGCATGGGTGAAAATGATGAAGACCGCGCCGGTATGTTGGTGGGGTTAGCTAATATGCCAAGCCATCCTCAAAGTGTGCCAATCAATTTATTGGTGAAAGTAGAAGGTACGCCTTTAGCTGAAAATGATGATATTGATCCATTAGAATTTGTACGAACTATTGCGGTGGCGCGTTTAATGATGCCGAAATCTTTTGTACGTCTATCTGCTGGGCGTGAAAGCATGAGTGATGAGTTACAAGCCATGTGTTTCCTTGCCGGTGCTAACTCGATTTTCTATGGTGATAAATTACTGACAACGGATAACCCAGGAACAGAACATGACCAAAAGCTGTTTGAACGCTTAGGCATAAATACTGTTATTGGTGAACATTCCGCACCCGCTAAGGAAGCGTGTAGTCACTAATGTTCCTAGTCATTTCCGCATGTTTTAGCGGGAACTTATAGCGTATAAAAGATAGGCTCCGGTCAAAAAGAGTACCGGAATGACGGTGTGATTTTTAAATCGAGATTAAAATAAATGGCAAGTCTGCCTTGGACCCAACAGTTAACGGATAATCTAGCCGATCGTAAAGCGGCAGGTCGATACCGTCAGCAACGAACACGCCTTGGAGAGCAAGGTGTTAATGTTGTTATAGATGGACAAAAATGCTTGTCATTTTGCAGTAATGATTATTTAGGGCTTGCTAGTCACCCAGCATTAAAAAAAGCATTTATTGATGCTGTGGAAGATGAAGGTGTTGGTGCCGGTGCTGCCCACCTACTAACAGGGCATAGCCACTATCATCAACAGTTAGAAGAAGCACTTGCTGATTTTACCGGACAGCAACGTACAGTGCTTTTTTCCTCCGGCTATCAAGCTAATATGGGTGTTATTGATGGTTTGATGACTCGAGGGGATGTCATCATCCAAGATAAGCTCAACCATGCATCGCTATTAGATGGTGGGCGTTTATCCTCTGCTGAACAATACCGTTATCGTCATGTCGATATGGCAGGTTTAGAAAAACGATTACAGCAATCAGAACAAACCAATCATAGACTGATAATCAGCGATGGTGTGTTCAGCATGGATGGTGATATTGCACCGTTACCTGATATTTTGACATTAGCAAAACAGCATGATGCAGCGGTTTTAATTGATGATGCCCATGGCTTTGGCATATTAGGTGAACATGGTCGAGGCAGTGTTGAATATTGGAATATTAGTCAAGATGAGTCGCCAATAGTGATGGGGACATTTGGTAAGGCATTCGGAACGGCTGGCGCTTTTGTTGCTGCCGATGATGAAGTCATTGAAACCTTAATTCAACAAGCACGCACTTATGTTTATACCACGGCACAACCTGCTGCTATAGCGGCTGCGACATTGGCAAGTTTGAAGTTAGTCGAACAAGAAAGTTGGCGACGAGAAAAATTACAGTCATTAATTAGCCGATTTAAAACGGGTGCAACACAGCTTGGTTTAAATGTTATGGATTCATCAACAGCCATTCAACCGGTATTAATTGGTGATGATCAGCAAGCAATCAAGATAGGAAAAGCGTTGGAAGAGAAAGGTATCTTAGTTGGAGTCATAAGGCCGCCTACCGTGCCTGAAGGCTCAGCGAGACTACGCATTACTTTTTCAGCGAATCACAGTGAGCAGGATGTCACTCAATTACTGAATGCTTTGGAATTAGCACATGCACATTAAAGTAATAGGGCAGGGGCCTAACTTAGTGATGCTACATGGCTGGAGCATGAATAGTGCGGTTTGGCATGACTTAGCAGACGGTTTAGCAACACGCTTTACATTACACTTGGTGGACTTGCCCGGACATGGCCAAAGTAACTGGCATGAAAATGCATTAGATCTAGATGTGCTCATTAACGATCTTGCTTCAAAATTACCCCCGTCTGCTTATTGGATGGGATGGTCATTGGGTGGTTTAATTAGTCTTGCCTTTGCCGACCGTTACCCTGAACGTATTAATAAACTTATTTTAATGGCTGCAACGCCTTGTTTTGTAAAGAATACAGCGTGGTCATGTGCAATGGAAACGAGTATATTTCAAACATTTGCAGATAATCTAGATAGTAATCAGGCAGAGACCTTGCAACGGTTTTTATTCTTACAAGCGCGTGGTTCTGCACATAGTCGAGGAACAGTTCGTCGGTTAGCAGAGCGGTTAGCAGTGGAACAACCTCCTGTAGCTGAGGCATTAACAGCAGGACTTAATTTATTAATTAACACTGACATGAGAGAGCAGTTATCTACACTTCGCTGTCCTGTTAAAATGATCTTGGGTGAGCGAGATACACTGATCCCCAAAGAAATGCTGTTAGCAGCAGAAACTCTGCAACCTCAGTTACAAACGACTTTATTGATAGGTGCAGGGCATGCTCCTTTTATTTCTCAAGCTAATGAATGCCAAAATGAAATTGAACACTTTTTAAATGACGAATGAACTTCCAAATAAAGACTTAGTTGCACGATCATTTGGTCGGGCCGCTGCACAGTATGATGATGTTGCTGTATTGCAACGTCAGACAGGTGATGAGCTTTTAGACCGATTGTCATTAGTGACACTACAACCCAAACGTGTTTTAGACTTGGGAGTAGGGACGGGACGAAATTTAGCATTATTAGGTAAACGTTATCCTAATGCAGAATTACTCGCCGTGGATATTGCCCCTGAGATGTTAAAGCAGGCTAAAGTTAATTTTAGCCAAACTCAGGGCTTAAAGCGTTGGTTACCCAACTCACAAAAATCAATGTACTTAGCAGGTGATGCTGAGAACCTGCCTTTGGCCGACAATAGTGTTGATTTGGTGTTTGCTAACTTGGCTTTGCAGTGGTGTGACCCTCGAATGAGCTTTGCTGAAATTCAACGTGTATTGCGACCGGATGGTTTATTAATGTTCACCACATTAGGGCCAGATACTTTGCATGAACTACGCACAGCGTGGGCAAGTGCTGATGATTATCCTCATGTAAATATGTTTTATGATATGCATGATGTCGGTGAAGCAATGATGGAAGCAGGATTAGCTGAACCTGTTTTAGATACGGATCGCTATACACTCACTTATGACACTGCCATGGCTTTGATGAAAGATCTAAAAGTCTTAGGTGCTCGCAATGTGAATTCAGCACGTCGTCGTGGTTTAACGGGCAAAAAGGCGATACAAAAAGTAGCCGAAAGTTACGAACAATTTCGTCAGGATAGCTTTCTTCCTGCAACCTATGAAGTTGTTTATGGTCATGCTTGGGGTGGGCAATTAAAACAGCAGAACCATGATGGTGAAGTACGTATTCCGGTAAGCCAAATTCAGCGACGGACTAAATAATGAACAGTGTTTTTGTTACTGGAACAGATACTGAGGTTGGTAAAACACGTATCAGCGTAGCTTTGATTGAGTTATTGCAACAACAAGGTGAAAAAGTAGTAGGGATGAAACCGATTGCCAGTGGTTGTGAATTAATGGGTGACGGTTTACGTAATGATGATGCGTTAAAGCTTATCCAGCAAGCCAAGGTCTCACTGCCTTATGAACTGATAAACCCTTATGCGTTTGAACCTGCTATCGCTCCCCATATTGCAGCAAAACAAGAGGGTGTGACGATAGATTTAGAGCGAATAAAACAAAACTTTGATGTGATACAAAGTCAGAGTGATAGTGTCGTTGTTGAAGGCGCTGGTGGTTGGCTTGTGCCATTAAATGAGCATACGTCAATGGCTGACCTAGCTGTTCGACTTGGCTTACCTATTGTATTAGTTGTAGGCATTCGCTTAGGCTGTATTAATCACGCATTACTTACAGTGCAAGCCATTGAAAAAAGTGGCTTACAGTTACAAGGATGGGTGGCCAATAATATTGAAGAAAATGCAGAATCAATTGAAATAGTGAACACCTTAAAACAAGGTATTTCTGCGCCATGCTTAGGTGTTGTGCCTTTATTATCTGTTGAAGAAAAGGCAACCGCTTATCTAACACTGGAGAATAGTAATGATTAGACTTTTTATCAGTTTGTTACTTGTTTTATTGGTTGGGTGTTCATCAACACCAGAGGTTCCAGTCGTTAAAGAGGTTGAGACCTACGGTATCAACCCTGAAACACAAGTGAGAGTTGAACAATGGAAGTCACTAATTGAATCGGGTACAGCATGGTCAGACATTAAAAAACTGACGAGTGTGAATGACTTTGTAAATCAGTTTGATTTTGTTGATGATATTAAACATTGGCAACAAGAAGATTATTGGGCGACCCCATTGCAGACATTGGTAACAAAAGGGGGAGACTGTGAGGACTTCGCCATTGCAAAATACTTTACCTTAAGTGCTATGGGCATGAGTGAAGAAAAGATGCGCTTAACCTATGTTAAGGCATTAACGATTAATAAAGCCCATATGGTAGTGAGTTATTATGATAAACCGACTGCCGAACCATTGGTGCTTGATAATTTGAATACTAATATTGTTCTTAGTTCACAGCGCCGAGATCTGTTGCCTGTATATAGTTTTAATGGTTCTGGTTTATGGTTGGCAAAACGGGAGAAGTCAGGCCAATATGTTGATGATTCAAGTCGGATAAGTCTCTGGCAGGACTTATTGCGTTATATGGATGTTGAGGCTGCGGATGAGAACAAGATGATCTGCCTGTATCAATATTATGATTTACCCAAGTCTGTCGCTAAAACGAAGTGCTCGTAAAGCGTTATAAATCTGAGGGAAATGTGTAGAAATCATGTGCGTGCCATTGAGGATATTTAGACATGATTTTCTCGAATAGTTCTGAGTTTAGAAACGCCTCTAACCATCGTTTTAAAAGGGGATAGGGAGATTGATCAAACCATGCCTTATCTACAAAAGCGAGCTGGCGGATAAACGGCAAGATCGCCATATCTACAATACTTAGTTTTGCCGAGATTAAATAGCCATTTGCCATAATATTTTGTTCCAAAACATATAGCGTTTTTTCAGCCTGCTGGCGGTAGTATTGTTGTGAGTGTTCAGGATAACGATCAGCATACTTATAGCGATCTAAGTAGTATTTAAACTCCCCATCATTATGAGCAATCATCTGCTTTGCGAGTGTAAGTTGCTCTGGGCTTAAACCACTTAACCACCCATCAGGATCGTTTTGTTGTAATGCCCAAAACATAATATCGATACTTTCATCAATGATATTTTCATCAGAAGTAACTAAAACAGGTACTGTTGCTTTTGCTGAAATGGCAAGTAGTTCTTCGGGTTTATCTCGCAATACAACTTCGCGTAATTCGACTTTGATTCCACAGTTAGCGATTGCTAGTCTAGCTCGCATAGCATAGGGACAACGTCGAAAACTATATAGGGTAGAATAGGGCATAATTATTTTGTATTAATGATGTACTTTGGTGCACTATTCTAGCAAGGTTGAGGCATGCACCAAAAGTACTATTTTCTTGCACTTAATTAGTGCGTTTTTAGTGTTTTTGACTATTAATCATGATTTGCTAATGTGTTAAATTTTAATATTATCAATAAGATAGAATGTTGGCATGATAAGTGATATGCATCTCTATTGAGATTAATCCTTCT
This sequence comes from Gammaproteobacteria bacterium, assembly GCA_028598975.1. Taxonomy (GTDB): domain Bacteria; phylum Pseudomonadota; class Gammaproteobacteria; order Nitrosococcales; family Methylophagaceae. The sequence continues at coordinate 8,243 of JAQRMU010000014.1, forward strand.
ATTGAGGTTCGGAGTTCGGATGAGTAATAAACAAACATTGGTTGTAATTGGTAACGGCATGGTCGGCCAAAACTTCCTAGTCAGCTTAATGGCAAGTGAAATTAAGGACAACTATAATGTAGTAACATTTTGTGAAGAAGAACTTCCTGCCTACGATCGCGTTCATTTAAGTGAATATTTTTCGGGTAAATCGGCAGATGATTTATCACTCGTAGAAGAAGGGTTCTTTGAAACGAACAATATCACTATCCATATGGGTGATAAGGCATCATCTATTGACCGAGCGGCTAAAACAGTAACATCTGAGAAAGGTGTTGAAATTGCGTATGACAAACTTGTTTTAGCAACAGGTTCAACAGCGTTTATCCCACCGATTCCAGGTAATGATCGCGAAGGTTGTATTGCATACCGTACCATCGATGATCTTGATGAAATGATGGCAACAGCGAAAACTTCTAAAGTTGGTGCTGTTGTGGGTGGCGGTCTATTAGGTTTGGAAGCTGCGAAAGCATTACGTGATTTGAACTTGGAAACACATGTTGTTCAATTCGCTCCTCGACTAATGGAAGCACAATTGGACGATGGTGGTGCATTATTACTTAAACAAAAAATCGAAGATTTAGGTGTAGGGGTTTTAACGAGCAAAAATACGACTCAAATCGTTGATGGTGACACTTGCAAACATAAAATGGTTTTTGCAGATGGCACTGAATTAGAAACAGATATGATTCTGTATTCAGCAGGGATTCGTCCTCGTTATGAAATTGCTGATGCGTGTGGTTTGGACATTGCCGATCGTGGTGGTGTCGTTATTAATGACCAATGTCTTACTTCTGATGAAGATATTTACGCGATTGGTGAGTGTGCCTCTTGGAATAATCAAACCTTTGGTTTGGTTGCGCCTGGCTATGCGATGGCGCGTACTGTTGTTGACCATTTGGCTGGTGGACAAGATGAATTCACTGGTGCTGATATGAGTACCAAATTGAAACTCAATGGTGTTGATGTAGCGAGTATCGGTGACGCACATGGCACAACAGCAGGTTCACTCGTCTATACCTACCAAAATGGTGTTGATGGTGTGTACAAGCGAATTGTGGTGAGTGAAGATAATAAATATCTATTAGGTGCCGTATTAGTGGGTGATGCTTCTGGTTACCCGACTTTGCACCAATACTATTCAAATGAGATTGAATTACCAAGTAATCCTGATTCATTAATATTGCCTGCTCGCAGTGATGAGTCTGTGGGTTTAGGTCCTGATGCATTACCTGCTTCTGCACAAGTTTGTTCATGTTTTGATGTCACCAAAGGTGATATTTGTACATCGATTGAAGGTGGTTGCACCACTATTGGTGCTCTAAAAGATGACACAAAAGCAGCCACAGGCTGTGGTGGTTGTGCGGCACTAGTAAAATCAGTACTTGATTGTGAACTAGAAAAAGCAGGCTTCGAAGTTAATACCGATATTTGTGAGCACTTTGCTTACACACGCCAAGACTTATACAACCTAATTATGGTTGAAGAAATTAAAACATTCGGTGAATTGCTAGAAAAACATGGCTCAGGAAAAGGCTGCGAGATCTGTAAACAAGCAATTGGTTCTATCCTTGCCTCTTACTGGAATGATTATGTTTTAGATGATGACCATGTCAGCTTACAAGATACCAATGATACGTTCTTAGCCAATACTCAAAAAGATGGTACTTACTCTGTTGTTCCACGTATGACTGGTGGAGAAGTCACACCCGATGGTCTAATTGCTGTGGGTAATGTAGCTAAGAAATATGGCCTTTATACCAAAATAACAGGTGGTCAGCGTGTTGATTTATTCGGTGCCCGTGTCGATCAGTTACCACCAATTTGGCAAGAGTTAATTGATGCCGGTTTTGAAAGTGGTCATGCCTACGGTAAATCATTACGTACGGTTAAATCATGTGTCGGTAGCACGTGGTGCCGATTTGGTGTTGATGACAGTGTTGGCCTTGCGGTTGAGTTGGAAAACCGTTACAAAGGTTTACGCGCACCACACAAAATCAAATTTGCTGTTTCGGGCTGTACCCGTGAATGTGCTGAAGCACAAAGTAAAGATATCGGTGTTATCGCTGTTGAAGGCGGTTGGAACCTTTATGTGTGTGGTAACGGTGGTATGAAACCTCGCCATGGTGATTTATTTGCTACTAACCTTGATAAAGAAACCTTAATTAAATATATCGATCGTGTGCTTACTTTCTATGTTCGTACTGCTGATAGATTACAGCGTACATCAGTATGGATGGAAAATATGGAAGGGGGTCTTGATTACTTAAAATCAGTGGTTATTGATGATAAGTTACAAATCAATGATCAGCTAGAAGCACATATGCAACATGTTGTTGATACTTACCAATGTGAGTGGACAACAACGATGGCAGATGAAAATAAACTTAAACGCTTCCGTCATTTTGTTAATAGTGACAAAACAGATGAAAACATCATCTTTGTGGAGGAGCGAGGTCAAATTCGCCCAGCCAATATAGAAGAACGTGCGTTAGCATTAGCGGAGGAAGCATAATGAGTCAGTGGGTAGATGTATGTAGTGTTGATGACTTGATTCCACATTCAGGTGTTTGCGCCTTAGTGGAAGAAACGCAAGTTGCCATCTTTTATATGCCAGAAGATAAAGCAGTATTTGCTATTAATAACTTTGACCCATTTAGCCTTATTAATATTCTTTCACGTGGCTTGATTGGTGATATTCAGGGTGAACCGATGGTGTCATCACCAATCTATAAACAACGTTTTAGTCTTAAAACAGGTGTGTGTATGGATGATGAGACGGTTAAAGTAGATTCATATGGTGTTCGTATTGAAGGCGACCGTGTTGAAGTAAATTTAGGAGCAGTATAATGACACTTAACTATTACATTGCAGATGTCTTTACCCATGAGTTGTTTTCTGGTGCTCAGATTGCCGTTTTTCCACACGCGGATGATTTAAGTCCTGTTCAGATGGAAACGATTGCTAAAGAAATGAATTTGTCTGAAACAGTCTTTGTTTCAAATCCAAATAAAGAGCAATCTAGCCGCAGAATGCGTGTATTTTCACCGACTATGGGTGAGATTGATTTTGCAGGACATCCTATTATTGCGACAGCATTTGTTTTAGGTGAGTCTGGAGATATTAAGTTAACCGAAGGTGTTACACCATTAACATTTACCCAAAATAGTGGTGATATTGATGTCAATATTTCAGCAAGTGGCGGTAAGGTGAGTTTTGTCCAGTTTGGAACCAAAGTATCTTCAGTAGTGGACAGGTTTACGCCAACAATTGCTGAAATTGCTGATTTACTATCTATTAGCCCCGATGATATCGATCACAAAAAATACGCAACGCGTTTAGTGTCTTGTGGTTTCCCTTATTTAATTGTACCTGTGTGGAATTATGAGGCGGTTAGAAAAGCTAAATTCAATTTCAATTCATGGAGTTTGTCTGCAGCACCTCAAACAGCGGCACAAGAAATATTATTGTTTTCACCTAAAACACCGTTTAAAGATGCCAATTTTAATGCCCGTTTATTAGGTCCTAATATTGGTATTAATGATGATCCACCTGTAGGTAGTGCAATGCCTGCTTTGGCATCTTATTTATGTTCATTTGATTTTACCCAGCAAGGCACACATAGTTTTGCTGTTGATCGTGGTGATGAGAACGCTCGCCGGAGTGTCATTAACATTGAAATGGATAATAAATCACAAGCTGAGCTTGCTTTAAGGATTGGTGGTGAAGCAGTGATGGTCGCTGAAGGTAAAATGCATACTCCAGCATAAAAGTTTGAAGAAAAGCATAGATTGTATGTTTTAGGTTCAAACATGAGTCAGCAATACTGGCCCGTTGTATGACAAATGATGAATTTTTAACGTATTATCTTGTTTAATGGGAAAGGGCCCTTCTACTAACAAGTAGTAGGGCTTTTTTTTTTTAGAATAAAAGTTAATGGTGTAACCCTTTGCAATGAAAGAAAAGTTAGTCCTTATTGGTAATGGTATGGCAGGTATGAGAACAGTGGATGAGCTGTTAAAACTCGCACCTGAGAAATACGATATCACTGTGTTTGGTGCTGAGCCTCATGGCAATTACAACCGAATCATGTTGTCACCTGTTCTTGCCGGTGACAAAACCATTGATGAAATTATTATTCATGATGTGCAGTGGTATCAAGATCACAATATTACTTTGCACACGGGTAAAACAATTACCGAGATCAATCGCGAGAATCAGAGTGTTATTGCCGACGATGGCACGACAACGCAGTATGACCGTTTAATATTGGCTACAGGTTCTAACCCTGTAATTTTACCTATTGATGGTAAAGAGTTAGACGGCGTTATTAGCTTTCGAGACATTAATGATGTCAATATCATGATAGAAACAGCTAAAACGCATAAAAAGGCTATTGTTATTGGTGGTGGCTTACTTGGTTTAGAGGCGGCAAATGGCTTGATGATTCAGGGTATGGATGTCTCAGTCGTACATCGAGGTCATATTCTTATGAACCAGCAACTTGATCAGACTGCCTCTGATTTGATGTTGGAAGAGTTAGAAACTAAGGGAATGCACTTTTTGATGGACTACGATACGGCAGAACTTGTCGGTGAAGATCGTGTTGAAAAAGTCCGTTTTAAAGATGGCACTGAAGTTGAGGCTGATTTAGTCGTTATGGCAGTGGGTGTCCGTCCTAACATTCAACTTGCACAAGAGTCTGGCATTGCTTGTGAGCGTGGTGTGCTCGTTGATGACACGCTGAAAACATACTCACCAAATATATACGCGGTAGGTGAATGTGTACAATATCGTAATGAAACATTTGGCCTTGTTGCTCCGCTTTATGAACAAGCGAAAGTCTGTGCAGCTCAACTAGCGAGTGCAGGTGGCGATAAATATATCAGCTCAGCTACAGCAACAAAGTTAAAAGTAACAGGCATTAATTTATTTTCGGCAGGTGACTTTATTGGTGATGACGAGTCAGAAGAACTGGTTTATCAAGATCCTTCAAGACACATCTATAAAAAGCTTGTTTTAAAAGAAAATAAGATTATTGGTACAGTACTTTATGGTGACACTAGCGATGGGAATTGGTATTTCTCATTGTTAGGGGATAAAACGGATGTTTCAGCATTCCGCGAAGATATTTTATTTGGTCAGCATCAAGTTGATGAGGACTTATACTGATGTTGTTTCAATGTGTCGGAATAGATAGCGACTTTAACTTAGCCCGTCATTCCCACGAAAGTGGGAATCTAACGATAGTTAATACTTCCACTACCCATGGATCCCCGCTTTCGCGAGGATGACGATAAGAATATAGATATGAATAAAAATATAACAACATCAACAACCTGTCCATACTGTGGTGTAGGCTGTGGTGTATTAGCAAGCAAAGAACAAGATGGCAGTATTTCAGTTCAGGGGAATAAAGATCATCCTGCAAATTTTGGCCGATTATGTTCAAAAGGATCAGCCCTAGCTGACACGGTAGGTCTAGAAGGGCGCTTACTCCACCCCCAAGTAAATGGACAACAAACATCATGGGATACAGCTCTAGATGCTGTTGCTGATGGGTTTAGAAAAGTGATTGATGAACATGGTCCAGATGCTGTTGCCTTTTATGTGTCGGGTCAACTATTAACCGAAGATTATTATGTAGCCAATAAGCTAATGAAAGGCTTTATTGGTAGTGCTAATATCGATACTAATTCACGTTTATGTATGTCATCTGCTGTTGCAGGTTATAAACGTGCATTTGGTAGTGATTCGGTACCCTGTAGTTATGAAGATTTAGAACAAGCAGAGCTGATTGTTATTGAAGGTTCTAATACGGCATGGTGTCATCCTGTTGTTTATCAGCGAATTAGCAAAGCAAAGCAAGATAATCCCAATTTAAAAATTATAGTCATTGACCCTCGTAAAACGGCAACTTGTGATATTGCAGATTTACACTTACCGCTTAAACCTGGTTCAGATGCCACCTTATTTAATGGTTTATTACGCTTTATAAATAATAATGACGGCATTGATTGGGACTTTGTTAATAATCATACAGAAGGTTTTGCTGAGGCATTAATTTCAGCTCAAGAGTCTGAAATCACTATTGCTCATGTTGCCAAAATGTGTGAGTTAAGTAGACAAGATGTAGAGCAGTTCTTCCTGCTATTTGTAAATACAGAAAAAACGGTCACTTTATATTCTCAAGGAGTGAATCAATCTTCTTCGGGTACTGATAAATCAAACAGTATTATTAACTGTCATTTAGCCACAGGGCGAATTGGTAAACCAGCAATGGGGCCATTTTCTATTACAGGACAACCCAACGCGATGGGCGGCCGTGAAGTGGGCGGATTAGCAAATCAACTTGCGGCTCATATGGATTTAAATAATCCTAAACATCACGATATTGTTTCTCGATTTTGGAATACGGGTAATTTGGCAACAACAGCTGGTGCTAAAGCGGTCGACATGTTTAATGATATTGCCAGTGGCAAAATAAAAGCAATTTGGGTGATGGCTACAAACCCAGCTGTGACAATGCCTGATGCTGATAAAGTTCGTGAAGCATTAAAAGCGTGTGAGTTAGTTGTTGTCTCTGATTGTGAACAAAATACCGATACAACAGCCTGTGCAGATATCTTATTACCTGCATTAGCATGGGGTGAGAAGTGCGGCACGGTAACAAACTCAGAACGTCGGATTTCACGTCAACGTAATTTCTTACCTCATCCCGGTGAAGCTGAAGAAGATTGGTGGATTGTAAGTGAAGTTGCCCAACGTTTAGGCTTTAAAGAACAGTTTGATTATTCATCAAGTGCCGATGTTTTCCGTGAGCATGCCGCTTTATCAGGTTTTGAAAATGATGGTGTACGTGACTTTGATATTAGTGGCTTGGCTGAGTTGAGTGATGATGAATATGAACAACTTGAACCTGTTCAATGGCCTGTAACATCTGCCAAGCCACAAGGTACACCGCGTTTATTTACCGATAATAAATTCTTCACCGAAAGTGGCAAAGCACAGTTTATTGCTATTACTCCTCGAGCACCGGTCAACGCACCAAGTGAAGAATATCCTTTAATATTAAATACAGGTCGAGTTCGAGACCAGTGGCATACCATGACGCGTACTGCTCGTAGTGCGAAGTTAAATGGCCATATCTCTGAACCGTTTGTTGAAGTTCATCCCATTGATGCTGAGACGTTTGCAGTCGAGCAAGATGCTCTGGCCCAAATAGACAGTGAATGGGGAACAGTATTGGCACGTGTACATATTACTGATACTCAACGTGAAGGCAGTATTTTTGTGCCTATGCACTGGAACCAACAGAATGCATCATTATCACGTGTAGATGCTGTGGTAAATCCTGTTGTTGATCCTATTTCAGGTCAACCTGAGTCTAAACATACTCCAGTTAAAATTAAACCTTATCAAGCAACATGGCATGGTTTTATTTTATCTAGAACACAGTTGAAAATGCCTGATACCCATTATTGTGTCAGTGTTAAAGGTGAACAGTTTTGGCGTTACGAGTTGGCAGGTGATTCAACAATTGAAGATTATTCTGCTTGGGCAAAACAGCAGTTAGGTGACCAAGGTGAATGGTTAGAGTTTGCAGATCAAACAGCACAACGATACCGCGCTGGAATTATTAAAAACGAACAGCTTGATGCCGTTGTATTTGTTGCTCCTAATCATGAATTACCAACACGAACATGGTTGAGTCAATTATTCACAGAACCTCTTATTAGTGATGAAGCGAGAGCTAATTTACTTGCTGGTAAACCGGGAGCAGATCAACCTGACGTTGGCCCTCTAGTTTGTGCTTGTTTTGGTGTGGGTGAAAACACAATTAAAGATGCGATAGCATGTGGTGCTGCAAAGTCTGTTGAAGATATTGGTCAACAACTTAAAGCGGGTACAAACTGTGGTTCATGCATTCCTGAGATTAAGAAGCTCTTTGGTTAATTTTGTGGTGGTGTATACCCACAATCATTCAAAATACAGTTAATAGTTACTCAACTGGGATTGATAAATCCTTATTTTAGCGTTATTAAAACTGTCACCCTCATCCCAACCTTCTCCCTTGAGGGAGAAGGGGCTAAAGCTCCCTCTCCTGTTGGAGAGGGTTGGGGTGAGGAGATAAAATTAAGGATTAATGGGAATGATGAATTGGGGGATGCCTGCATTTCCAATGATTACCGCTATACACCCTGCACCATTTAAATAATTACCGCACTAAAAGAGTGCTTAATAGTGTTTTACAAATTGTTAAGACATTCAGGTGGGGGGGTAAATTCCATATGAAACAATAGGATATACCATTCTCCTTCCTCAGGCAGTAATGGCGAACCCGCTGAGAACGAATGAAGTTGTGAGCAACGTGACCCTCAAACCCACTCGCTTGGACACGAAATTACTCTAAATTGAGTGATTCAGCCCACGTCAAACCTCTATGTATGGATTTGGGAGTAAGCTTGGGAGTTGATTTCCTCACCGGGTCGTTTAAACTGATGTTACAAATTATCGGCTAATCCACACGAAACGTCGAGGAGGCACTTTATTTCTCCTATGTGAATCTAACGGCCAGCATCACCGCGAAAGCGAAGCGTAGGGAGGAACGACCGTAGCTTTGCTTTTTCCGTGTGCATGCTTTTGTTAGCCCTTCTATGCATCAACCGTAAACTCATTGGCAATAAGTTCTGCCTGTTTCAGCACGGTTTCTGTTGCCAGCTTTTGTATATCAGGTGGATAGCCATATTGCCTCAGTGTGCGCTTAATAATCACTTTAAGTTTTGCTCGC
>JAQRMU010000015.1 GCA_028598975.1 Gammaproteobacteria bacterium
CTATTTTGTGCTTTCTTTGTGATGAATTATATTGACGCTCGGCCGTTCCAAACGCAGTAAAAGATGACAGAATGGCTATTAAAATAGAAATAATAATGAGAGCCAAAGTGTAAGATTCAGATAAGGCCACGCCTGACACTATGTGGTTGTGCTCCATAAAAAACATACTAGCTTCCTTGTTTAGTATTTTTTAATTAGAACACACTCTTATTAAAACTTACAAATGTACTTACATAGCTAATAGCGAGGCCAAATAATATTAAAGCTTACAAATGTACTTACTTAGTTAATAGCGGGGCCAAATAATGTCCTGTATGGGAGTTTTTATTTTTAGCCACATCTTCAGGTGTACCAACGGCTACGACCATGCCGCCACCCGAGCCACCTTCTGGCCCCATATCAATAACCCAGTCTGCTGTTTTAATCACGTCTAAATTATGCTCAATCACGACAATAGTATTGCCTCGATCTCGTAGGCTATGTAACACCTTCATCAATTGTTCAATATCAAAGAAATGTAAGCCTGTTGTTGGCTCATCAAGCACATATAATGTCTTGCCTGTGTCTCGCTTCGATAATTCTTTTGCCAATTTAACGCGTTGTGCTTCACCACCTGATAAGGTCGTCGCATTTTGCCCTAGCTTAATATACGTTAGGCCAACATCCATCAAGGTCTCTATTTTCTTGGCCACCGTTGGAATATTGGTGAAAAACTCATTAGCTTCTTCGATCGTCATATCTAATACATCGGTAATCGTTTTACCCTTATAACGAATATCCAATGTCTCACGGTTATAACGTTTACCTTTACAGACATCACATGGCACATAAATATCTGGCAAGAAATGCATTTCAACTTTGATTAAACCATCACCCTGACACGCTTCGCAGCGCCCACCTTTAACATTAAAACTAAACCGTCCAGGGCCATAACCTCGAGAGCGAGCTTCAGGAGTTCCAGCAAATAATTCACGAACAGGGGTAAAGATCCCCGTATAGGTTGCAGGGTTCGATCGTGGTGTTCGTCCAATTGGGCTTTGGTTAATCGCCACGACTTTATCTAACTGCTCTAAACCTAATATTTCACTATGAGCAGCCGGCTCATCTGATGCATTATTTAGCGTTTTAGAAGTCATCTTCAACAAGGTATCGTTGATTAATGTGGACTTTCCTGAGCCTGATACTCCTGTCACACAGGTCATGAGACCAACTGGAATATCAATATCAACATTGCGTAAATTATGACCACACGCACCACGGACAGAAATAGAACAGCCCGTACGATAGGCAACTCTTTTAGCAGGTACTTCAATCTTACGTCGACCAGACAGATACGCACCAGTAAGTGATTGCTCACTATCAATAATATCTTGCGGTGTGCCTTTAGCAACTATCTCGCCACCATGAACGCCCGCTCCGGGACCAATATCTAATACATAATCAGCTAAACGAATTGCATCTTCATCATGCTCAACAACAATTACCGTATTACCCAAATCGCGAAGGCGGGTCAATGTGCCCAATAAACGTTCATTATCGCGTTGATGCAAACCAATAGAAGGTTCATCAAGAATATACATAACACCGACTAAGCCAGCACCAATCTGACTTGCCAGCCTAATTCGCTGAGCTTCGCCTCCCGACAATGTATCGGCACTACGCGATAAACTGAGGTAATCTAAACCCACATTCACCAAGAAACTTAAACGTTGTGAAATTTCTTCAATAATCTTGCTGGCAATTTCACCCCGGTTGCCTGGTAAATTCAACTCTTCAAAATACTGTTTGGCTTCACCTATTGGCATATCACTGACGATAGGTAATGAGGTTTTATCAAGAAACACGTGCCGTGATGCCAGATTTAAACGTGCACCATCGCAATCGGGACAAGACCGAACTGTATGATATTTTGCCAAGTCATCCCGAACACTGTTTGATTCTGTCTCATGATAACGACGTTGCATATTAGGAATAACACCTTCAAAGGTATGACTCCGCGTCACACTTTTTCCACGGTCACTGATATAACTAAAATCAATATGAGTGCGACCACTTCCGTAAAGCACCGCTTTTCTAACCTGATCAGACAATTGCTCAAAAGGCATATCGAGATCAAACTCATAATGTTCAGCCAGTGATTTTAATAATTGATGATAATACGCATTGCGACGATCCCATCCACGAACAGCACCGGCATTTAAACTCAGTTCAGGATGTGCAACAACACGAGCAGGATCAACAAACTGCTTCACGCCCAAACCATCACAGGTGCCACATGCTCCAGCCGGATTATTAAATGAAAACATACGAGGTTCGAGTTCAGAAATCGAATAGCTACATGTTGGGCAAGAGAATTGAGATGAAAATAAGGTTTCATCGTCCGCATCATCCATTGATGCAACTCGCACAATGCCATCAGTCATTTGTAGCGCAGTTTCAAATGATTCGGCAAGGCGTTGCTGCAAATCAGGTCTTATCTTAAAACGATCAACAACGGCTTCAATCGTATGTTTTTTTCGTAACTCTAGTTCGGGGGGATTATCTAATTCAATGACGTTACCATTTACCCGAGCACGTACAAAGCCTTGTGCGCGTAAGTTCTCGAGAATATCTTTATGCTCACCTTTGCGGTCTTGTACAACCGGAGCAAGTAGCATCATCCGCTGACCTTCTGGCATTTCTAAAACAAGATCAACCATCTGACTAATCGTCTGAGCCGCTAACGGTTCATCATGTGTAGGGCACCGTGGTTCACCCGCTCGGGCAAATAATAAGCGTAAATAATCATAAATCTCAGTAATCGTTCCAACGGTAGAACGTGGATTATGTGACGTTGATTTTTGTTCAATTGAAATCGCGGGTGATAAACCTTCAATATGATCAACATCTGGCTTTTCCATCATCGACAAAAACTGTCTTGCATATGCAGATAGTGACTCGACGTAACGACGCTGACCCTCGGCATACAATGTATCAAACGCAAGTGAAGACTTACCTGATCCTGACAACCCTGTGATCACAATGAGTGAATCACGAGGTAAATCGACATCAACATTCTTTAAATTATGTGTTCGTGCACCACGAATACTTATGCTTTTCATTAAGCTACCGTATAATCTGTATAAAAATAAACTAACAGACCAATATACTATTTAGCCTTATATGACGCAAAAACAAAACACTAGCGCAGCAATGACAACAATAGAGAAACGCAGCATTACTGGGCTTTCTAGTATCTTTGCACTGCGTATGTTGGGCTTATTTATGATCCTACCCGTATTTTCACTCGCGGCGGATCAATATAATGGCGCAACACCTATACTCATTGGCCTTGCAATTGGTGCTTATGGTTTAACTCAAGCCTTATTACAAATTCCATTTGGCATGTTATCTGATCGAATTGGTCGTAAACGTGTTATTACCATTGGCTTATTGCTGTTTGCTACGGGCAGTGTCGTTGCAGCATTAGCTGATTCTATCTATATGGTGATTGCCGGGCGTTTATTACAAGGCAGTGGTGCCATTGCGGCAGCCATTATGGCGCTCACCGCAGATCTGACTCGTGATGAACATCGTACAAAAGCAATGGCAAGTATTGGCATTAGTATTGGTTTATCATTCTCAGTAGCCCTTGCTGCAGGTGCCGCCTTAGAAAGCTGGATTGGTCTCTCTGGTATTTTCTGGGCTACCGCCCTTTTATCTCTCCTTGGTATTGCTGTATTACATCTATGGGTTCCAACGCCTACTCGCCTTGTTAACCACCGTGATATTGAACCCGTGCCACAGCAATTTCTCAATGTATTCCGTAATGCAGACATAATGCGCATGGTCTTTAGTATTATGATCCTGCATTGCTTACTCACCATAAGCTTCTTTGCTCTACCCATCTCCTTATTCGAACATGCTGGCTTGGCGAAAGACCAGCATGCTCTTGCCTACCTTCCAGTTTTAATCTTAGCCTTTATCAGTATGGTGCCTTTTATTATCATTGCTGAGAAACGCCGTAAGATGAAACCTATCTTTATTGGTGCTATTTCCATTCTAGCCGTTGCACAGCTTGGCTGGAGTCAACTCTCTAGCTCCCTCACAGGCATGTTGTTTTGTCTATGGCTATTCTTCACCGCCTTTAATATTCTCGAAGCGAGCTTGCCATCACTCATGTCTAAACTTAGTCCGCTCGCCAACAAAGGTACCGCAATGGGAATTTACTCCAGCGCCCAATTTATCGGTGCATTTATTGGAGGTGCGGCAGGAGGTCTGCTCTTTAGCTACTTTGGCGTGTCTGGTGTCTTTATCGCAGGTGCAGCTTTAACAACACTTTGGTTGCTTGTCATTTTACCCATGCGAGCCCCAAAACATTTATCAACACGCATTATTCATCTTAGTAATATTTCAGATAAGAATGTAAGTAATATTGCGCAAAAACTCAATGATATTCGCGGTGTAGTAGAAACCGTTATTGTTGCTGAAGAGCATGTAGCCTATGTAAAATTCTCTCCCGATGACATTGATGCTGAAGCATTGGATGCATTTCACGCTTAGTCATCGTAGAATGGTCAGTCAAAAATAAATTTACGCTTTTAAGGAGCACACCATGTCAGTAAATAAAGTAATTCTTGTAGGAAGGCTTGGCGCAGAACCAGAAAGTCGTGCATTCCCTAATGGTGGCTCGATTTGTAACTTACGTTTAGCAACATCTGAAAGCTGGAAAGACAAGCAAACAGGTGAGCGTCAAGAACGCACTGAATGGCACCGAGTTACATTACGTAACCGTCTAGGTGAAGTTGCACAACAATACCTTCACAAAGGCTCACAAGTGTATATCGAAGGTCGCATCCAAACACGTAAATGGCAGGATCAAAATGGTCAAGATCGCTACTCAACAGAAATCATGGCAAATGAAATGACGATGTTAGATAGCAAAGGCGCAGGCGGCGGTAGCGCTCCAGCATACCAACAAAATGCACCAGCTCCTCAAGCAGCGGCGCCACAACCAGCATCACCTTCTGCCGGCCCTAATTATGGTGCACCTCAAGGCGGTGCTGATTATTTAGATGATGATATTCCATTCT
>JAQRMU010000016.1 GCA_028598975.1 Gammaproteobacteria bacterium
GCTAAAATAAATTAGACCGGTTAGCTAGACTTCTACTGAGCCCTGCTTACTTTCCCGCTGCCATTAATAACTCGTATTTACCCTGTAACTGCTCTTCAGTTTCTTCATTGTCAGGATCTTTCGGAATACAGTCAACAGGACAGACTTCTACACATTGTGGCTCATCAAAATGGCCTACGCACTCTGTACATAAGGCTGGATCAATTTCATAAATCTCATCACCCTGAGTAATTGCACTATTTGGGCACTCAGGTTCACACACATCACAGTTAATACATTCATCCGTTATAAATAACGACATTTAACACTCCAAATTAAAACTTATTTGATAGATCTTAGCGGTTATTGAACAACTAGATCAATTTAGCCTTCAATGCAGCTTCAACACAGGGTGCAACGAAGTCTGACACATCACCACCTAACACCGCTATTTCACGTACTAAGCTAGAAGAAATATAGGTAAATTGTTCTGCTGGCGTTAAAAACAGTGTTTCGATATCAGGCTGCATTTTGCGATTCATTCCAGCCAACTGAAACTCATGTTCAAAATCAGAAACAGCACGTAAACCTCGAAGAATAACATCGGCACCATTTTTCTTAGCTACATCAACCAATAGACCTTCAAAACCACATACATCGACATTATTTAACTCTGATAATGTCTGTTTCGCTAAATCAACCCGTTCCTGCAAGCTGAATGTCGGCTCTTTGCCTGGATTAATCGCCACAGCGACGATAACACGGTCAAATAACTTACTAGCACGCACAACGAGATCAATATGTCCCTTAGTGATGGGATCGAATGTACCTGGGTAAATAGCCGTTGTTGTCACACTGCATCTCCTACATTATTTAAAAACAGACAATATCTCACTTCACCTGCCTTTTTATCTTTTATTAACTGCCAATGCGTTGGTAGTTTTGGTAGCTCCCCCTTACTAGGACATTCCAAGTAAATATGGGCATTCTCAAGTAAAGCATCTGTTTCAACTAACTGTAGCGCTATATCTGTCCATAAATTTTCTTGATAAGGAGGATCAATAAAGACAATGTCATAGCGTTCTGAATTCGTAGTCAAAAACTGCTGTGCAGTCATGCTCTCAACACGACAGTTTTCAGCACTTAATAATGAACCATTTTCTCGTAATTGTTTCGCAGCGATGGTATTAGACTCCACCAATGTAACATTTTCAGCACCACGTGATGCGGCCTCAAAGCCCAAAGCACCACTACCAGCAAATAAATCTAAGCAACGTGCACTCCCCACTATTGGCTGGAGCCAATTAAAGACGGTTTCTCTCACTCTATCTGGTGTCGGTCTTAAGCCTTCAAGATCAGGGATAGGTAATTTACGGCCACGCCAGCGTCCAGCAATAATCCTGCATTGCCCCATGTGTTTATTATTCTGCTTTGCCACCAACTAATACCGTAATCATGTTATCTGCCTTAATGCGTCGAGAATACGCCTCTTTTATTTGCTCAACTGTCACTGCATTTATTTTGGATTTAAACGTCTCTAAATAATCCAGAGGTAAACCATAAAAGCCAATCATTGCTAAATAACCCGCAATTTTACTATTACTATCCAATCTCAGAGCAAATTCACCTGTAATATTTTGTTTCGCAGCAAGCAACTCTGCTTCTGTAGGCCCTTTTTCAGTGAATTCCTTCAAAGTAGTTTTCATCACATTTAATGCTTCTTCAGCTTGATCATTTCGAGTTTGCAATCCAAATTGGTAAGGACCTAACTCTCTCATCGGTCTAAAGTAACTATAAACACTATAGGATAAACCGCGCTTTTCACGCACTTCATTGCTCAACTGTGACACCAAGCCACTGCCTCCCAAAATATGATTACCCACATAAAGTGTAAAATAATCATCATCGCCACGGCTCATTCCTACTTGGCCCATCACAATATGCGTTTGGCTAGAGGGATGTTCAATGACGATTGTTTTCTCTTCTGTAGTCGGTGTCACTCGGGCTAAGCTTGATGCAGGTTCCCCAGTGACGAGCCCAGATGATAACTGTTCAGCAATGTGTTTTGCTTGCGTAATAGTCACAGCGCCGACTAAAACAATGACTGCATTTTTGGCCACATAATATTGTTTATAAAATGCGTTGAGTGATGCAAGTGTCAATTGTGGCACTGAGTTTTCATCACCAGCAGGCATTGCAGCATAGCTATGTTCGCCATAAACATTACTATAAAAAGCTCGTGATGCAAGCGCTGAAGGTGATTGTTTCTCAGCCTGCAAGCCAATCAACATTTGTTTTTTAATTCGTTCAAATGCAGGTTCTGGAAAATCAGGTTGCGTCAGTACCTTGGTAAACATCGCTAATGCAGGGTCAAATGCCTCTTTCTCCGTTAATGTTCGTAAGCTTATTATGGCCATATCTCGCTGAGATGAATTACCAAACTGGGCACCAACATCCTCAAACGCTATCGCAATCTGATCGGTATCTAAACCACCAGCACCTTCATTTAGCATGGCATTAGTCAATAATGCTAAACCAGATTGCTTACCATCTCTTGCTGCACCAGCATCAAATGCAACAGTAATATCAACCATCGCTAGCTCAGGTGCAGGTACAAAATAAACCTCAGCACCATTCTCTGTCTGCCAATGCTCAATATTGGGGCTAGCTTGTACTGATAGCGTTAGCAATAAGCTCAATAAAATACCTAATAGTTTAGCGTCCATGACGGGCTCCTGCTGATGCTACGGGCCTTTTATTATCAAGAGGCATTGGAATAAGTTCGGCCACTGTTAACCCTTTATCTTTAAAATATTTTTTTGCCACAGCCTGAACTTGCTCTGCGGTTACCGCCTGCACATTTTCCACGTATTGATCGGTTAATTCCCAGTCCATTCCTATTGTTTCTAACATACCAATTTGCATTGCTTGATAAAACACACTGTCACGTTCATAGACTGCATTAGCCACAACTTGTGCTTTAATTCTGTGTAGCTCTTTTTCACTCACTAATTCTGTTTGTAGTTTTTCAACCTGCTTCATAACCGCCAGTTGTAGCTCTGCAATAGATTTTCCTTTTGCCGGAGTGCCAACCACTAAAAACATATCTGCTAAACGAGAAAACAAGCCATAGCCTGCCCCCACACTTGCCGCCACTTCTTCACCACGAACTAACTCTCGACTAAAACGAGCACTTTGACCGCCATCTAAAATACCTGCCAACATTTCAAGAGCATACGGTTCCCAACTTTGTTCTTTCTCAACCGTATTCACAACAGGAACTTTCCATCCCAGCATCATATAAGGTAATTCAGCAGGTGCCTGCACTTCAATTGTTCGCTTACCTCGTTGTTCAACTTCTGTTTGGGGTTTTAATTTTGCCGTTGTTTCAGGTTTTAATGGACCAAAGTATTTTTTAGCTAAGCTATAAACAGCCACAGGATCAACATCGCCAACAATCACCACGGTTGCATTGTTGGGTGCATACCATTTCTGATACCACTGGCGTAAATCACTCGCTTCATAATTATTAATATCACTCATCCAGCCGATAACGGGGTGATGATAAGGACTGTTTATAAATGCTGTTGCATTAAATGCTTCTCGAACTAATGCGTGTGGATTATCCTCCGTACGCATTCGACGCTCTTCCGCGACGACTTCACGTTCTTTTAGTAATTCGGCCTCATCAATCACTAATTTGCGCATTCGCTCAGCTTCTAAACGAAAACTGACTTCCAAACGATCTTTCTCTAATGTTTGAAAATAAGCAGTATAGTCTCGACCAGTGAAGGCATTTTCACGGCCTCCATTGGCGGCAATGATCTGAGAAAACTCATTGGGACCTAGGTTCTCAGTGCCCTTAAACATCATATGTTCCAGCACATGTGAAATGCCTGTAATGCCATTATGTTCGTAACTTGATCCCACTTTATACCAAACTTGTGACACCACTACAGGCGCACGATGATCTTCCTTAACAATAAGCTTTAAGCCATTATCCAACTGATATTCACTTACATTCGCAGTGACTACCGCTGGCACGACTAACAATAATCCAATTATTCTTTTAAATTTAGTAAGCATATGCCTCTCACAACATGACATGATAAAATTCGTAGCAATTAATAGTAAGTGTAACGACAAGCAGAGAATATGTTTAGTTTCCTAAGAAAAAAAAACAAAGTAACAGAAGATGTTCAGCAAGAGAATGAACAATTAGAAGTTCAAGCACCGGATCTTGAGAAAACTGATGATACGTTGCCAACACAGCAAGCGGAACCTTCCGAACAAAAGACCAGCTTATTTGGCCGTTTAAAACAAAGCCTGAACCGTACGAGTTCTAAATTAACCGAAGGTTTTGCATCGCTTGTTCTTGGTAAAAAAGTTATTGATGATGACTTACTAGAAGAGCTTGAAACACAATTGCTGACCGCAGACCTAGGTGTTGATGCCACTCAAACAATCATTAACGACTTAACGCAACGTATTGCTCGAAAACAATTGGGTGATGCCGAAGCGCTCTTCACTGCGCTACGTGACGATATGGTCAAAATTTTACAGCCCAGTGCTATACCATTAGTTATCCCTGAGCAAGAAGGTCCTTATGTCATTTTAATGGTCGGAATCAATGGCGTTGGTAAAACTACGACGATTGGTAAGCTAGCAAAACAATTCCAAAACCAAGGTAAGTCAGTCATGCTTGCTGCCGGTGATACTTTCCGAGCTGCGGCAGTAGAGCAACTTCAAGTTTGGGGTGAACGAAATAATATTCCTGTGGTATCTCAACATAGTGGTGCAGATTCAGCATCGGTTATTTATGATGCATTACAAGCGGCTAAAGCACGTAATATAGATATTCTTATTGCTGATACTGCAGGTCGTTTACATACTCAGACCAATCTAATGGAAGAACTAAAGAAAGTAACCCGTGTGATGGCTAAACTCGATGACAGCGCACCTCATGAAGTCATGTTGGTACTTGATGCAGGTACAGGACAAAATGCGCTCTCTCAAGCCATGCAATTTACGTCTGCTGCGGGTGTTTCAGGTATCACATTAACCAAATTAGACGGTACAGCTAAAGGCGGTATCATCTTTGCGATCGCTAAAAAAACAGGTCTACCAATTCGTTATATTGGTGTTGGTGAAGGAATCGATGATCTTCGCTCATTTCAGGCGGAAGAGTTTGTTGATGCCCTGTTAGGTCGTGAAGACTAAAATAGATGATTCGCTTTACTGACGTTTATAAACGTTACCCTAATCGCCATGAAGCCTTATCAGGGCTAAGTTTTCATATTAATCAAGGTGAAATGGCATTTCTGACGGGGCATTCTGGTGCTGGGAAAAGTACTTTACTGAAACTCATTGCCTTAATAGAACGTAGCTCTCATGGTCAAGTGTTAGTTAATAATCAGAACCTAACACGATTACCCAAACGCAAGATCCCCCATTACCGTCGTCAGATTGGTATTGTATTTCAAGATCACAATTTATTACATGATCGTACCGTCTTTGATAATGTTGCTTTGCCACTTATCATTGCCGGTGAAAACCACCGTGAAATAGGCCGTCGTGTTCGTGCATCGTTAGATAAAGTAGGTCTGCTTGGCAAGGAACGTAATTTACCCATTGCACTGTCTGGTGGTGAACAGCAACGTGTAGGGATCGCCCGAGCAGTAGTCAATCGCCCTCCTATCCTACTCGCCGATGAACCTACAGGTAATTTAGATCCGGATTTATCTCGTGACATCATGTCATTATTTGAACAATTTAACCAAGTAGGTACCACCGTCTTTATCGCAACTCATGATCTTGATTTGATTAATACATTACCGTACCGTCAGATTATCTTAGATGCTGGCCGTTTATCTGAGCAGGGTTAACATGAATTTTCCAAAGTTCAATCTTACAAATTACCTATTACGCCACATACAAGTAATGTTATTTAGTTTGGGACAATTATGGCGACAGCCACTCTCAAGCATGATGACTATTATTGTCATTGGCATTGCCTTAGCGTTACCTGCTGGCTTATATGTACTATTAGACAATGTTAAACAAGTGAGTGACCAATGGGATGATGCCACCCAAATATCATTATTTTTACAAAAAGATGTGGCGCAAGAACACGCTATAAAACTAACGAGCCAACTAGAACAGTGGCCACAAATTTCTAATATTCACTATCAATCATCTAGCCAATCTTTAGAAGAATTCCGCCAATTATCAGGGTTGGGAACATTACTGGATAGCCTGCCTAGCAACCCCTTACCTGCAATTATTATTATTCAGCCCAATGAGAACGATCTTCGTCCCGATGCAATTGGTAGTTTATTGGCAAAACTTGAAGCCTTGCCAGAAGTTGAACAAGCCCAACTTGATATGGAATGGTTATTACGCTTACGTAGCATTAACAAAACGGTCCAACGCGGTATTAGCATTTTAGGGTTACTTTTATCATTAAGTGTATTACTTATTATTGGCAACACCATCCGTCTCGCGATCCTAAGTCGCCAAAGTGAAATTCGTGTCATTAAATTAGTGGGCGGAACCAATGCATTTGTTCGCCGCCCATTTTTATACACTGGCTTTTGGTATGGCACTCTGGGTGGAATAATGGCTTGGCTCACCCTGACTTTTAGCCTGAGCCTTATTAATAGCCCCGTAAATGAACTGGCAAAACTCTACAGTAGTCAATTCACATTACATTGGCTATCAGCACTGTTACTTATTGTTTTGCCTATCACTGGGCTAGTTTTAGGTGTACTCGGAGCGTGGATATCTGTTGGGCGACACCTGAACGCTATTGAACCAAATTAAAATGGTCGTCAGCCTACATTTAAGGCTCTATTAAACACCTCTACGGCAATAAAATGAACGATAAAAAAGGAACTTTCTCCTAAAAATCATGTCTTAGTGTTTGAATTTACTAGTTTAATGTTATTATTGACTGAATGACTTCTATGGAGGCGACAAATATGACAACAGATGTAGCCAACTACAATTTAGCTTTAGCCCCTATTGATAACTTGAGTTCTTATACTCAAGTCGTCCATAACACACCATTATTAACGGCTGAAGAAGAGTACGCCCTTGCTACACGGTTACAACAAGAGGGCGATCTTGATGCGGCACAACGCTTAGTATTGTCACATCTTCGTTTTGTAAACCGTATCGCAAAAGGCTATAGCGGTTATGGCTTACCTGTCGCAGACTTAGTGCAAGAAGGTAATATCGGCTTAATGAAAGCGGTTAAGCGTTTTGACCCTGATAAAGGTGTCCGTTTAGTATCCTTTGCTGTTCATTGGATCCGTGCTGAAATTCATGAATATGTGATCCGTAATTGGCGCATTGTTAAAATTGCGACAACAAAAGCACAACGTAAACTGTTTTTTAATCTTCGTAGTGCTAAAAAGCGCCTTGGTTGGATGAATCAAGAAGAAGTTAATGCAATAGCCGAGGATTTAGGTGTTACCAGTGAAAATGTTATGGAAATGGAGCGTCGTCTCGCTTCTCCTGATACCACATTTGATCTACCTTCTAATACTGATGAAGAAGAAAGTAGCTTTTCACCAGCGGCTTATTTAACAGGCCCTGAAAATGCTGATCCCTCATTACAATTAGAACAAATTGATTATGCCGATCATCAAAAGCAAAAATTAGCGAATGCATTGGCAACATTAGATGACCGTAGTCGTGATATTGTTAGCCAACGTTGGTTAGGTGATGAGGGAAAATCGACATTGCATACACTCGCTGAGCAATACCAAGTATCAGCTGAACGTATTCGACAAATTGAAAATAATGCGATGAAAAAACTAAAAGTATTAATGGCCTAACTTAGTAATAACTAACAGACATAAAAAATCCCGCTTTCGCGGGATTTTTTATGTCTGAAATATTTATATTTAACGTTCAAGCAACGGTGTTTTACCCGTTTTACCATCCCACTCTTCAGCATCGTCTAATGCATCTTTTTTCTCTGCAATGACTGGCCAAACCTGAGATAACTCTTCATTAATTTGGATAAATTCATTTTGATCTTCAGGTAGGTCATCCTCTGAGAAAATGGCTTCTGCTGGACATTCAGGTTCACACAAGGTGCAATCAATACACTCTTCAGGATCAATAACTAAAAAGTTAGGTCCTTCGTGGAAACAATCTACCGGACACACATCCACACAATCGGTATATTTACATTTAATACAGTTTTCAGTGACAACAAATGTCATGTTTTACTCTCCAAAACAAGCAAGGTACGAACTCGTACTACAATTTCAAATTACAATTTTACATGATTTCAATCTAGTCTGGGCAATTTTAAGGTATGATCAATTGTATCTAGCCAAGGAATATTAACCATGCGTCGAATTATGACTATTGCAGTTTTCATTACTGTTTTTGCGATTGGAGCCGCATTTTCAGCGATTAATACTGATCCTATTTCTGTTAATTACTATCTCGGTTCAATCATCGCGCCACTTTCAGTGATCATCGTTTTATCGATCGTTGCAGGTATCATTTTAGGTGCCGCAATCATCTTCAGTAGCACCTTACGATTACGTTATGAAAACCGTCAACTAAATAAAAAACTTAAAGTCTCAGAACAAGAAATAGATAGTCTTCGCATCCTCCCCATCAAAGACGAACACTAGGTTATTACCGCTATGGAATGGCTTTTGTTATTACTTCCGATCGCAGCATTATCAGGTTGGTTCACCGCTCGTAATCACTACAAAAAACAGTATGCCAAACAAAGTAGTCCGTTTAATCCAGAGTATTTTAAAGGCTTAAATTATTTACTTAATGAACAGCCTGACAAAGCCATTGATGTCTTTATTCGTTTACTAGAAGTAAATAGCGAAACCGTTGAGACACATTTGGCCCTTGCTAATCTGTTTCGAAAGCGAGGTGAAACAGATCGTGCCATTCGCATCCATCAAAACCTCATTGCTCGACCAACACTAACGCAGCAGCAACGTAATCAAGCACTTGTTGAACTAGGGCTAGACTATATGAACGCTGGTGTGCTCGATCGTGCTGAACATCTATTTCTCGAACTTTTAAATAGTCCTTCCCCTCCACTCCAAGCTTTTGAACAATTGCTTCGTATCTATGAACAGGAAAAAGACTGGCTAAAAGCAATTGAAATGGCAAAAAAAATACAAGGACATAGTAAGAAAAAACTAGGCCCTATCATTTCTCAGTTTTACTGTGAACTAGCTGAACAGAACGCCCATAATTCAAGCGATACAATACTCGAACTCACTAAGCAAGCTCACACATATGATCATAATTGTGTCCGAGCAACATTAATTGAAGCCAATGTGCATATTAATGCCAATAAGTTCCGCAAAGCACTAAAGTGCCTACTTCATATTGAACAACAAAATCACCTTTACCTTCCTGAATCACTCCCACTATTATTAAAATGCTACCAACAACTGAACAAACTGGATGCATTTGAAGACTGGCTACATGCCTTACTTAAGCGCCATCCAAATATGACCAGTGCGCGAATAATGCTAGCAAATGTTATTCAGCAACAATATGGCGGCCAAAAAGCCCAACATTATTTGCACCAACAGCTACAAAAACACCCATCCATTGAGGGGCTTCATACACTTATTTCATTAGGTGAGCCATCAAATCCTGTTCTTGTCCCTTTAATTCAAGGCATAACAAACACATTAGTTCGCAGAGGACACCGATATACCTGTCCACACTGCGGTTTTTCAGGAAAGAAACTACATTGGCATTGTCCAAGTTGTAAACGGTGGGGTACGATTCGCCCTACAGAAATTCATCTTTCCGCTTTAGAAACATTATTGGAGCCATCACATGAGTGATATTCACATCTACCACAACCCTCGCTGTAGCAAGTCTCGCCAAACATTAGCTTTATTAGAAGAGAATGGCTTCCAAGCAGAAGTTATTGAATATTTGAAAACACCACCAAGCATTGAATCACTGAGTAATATTATTGAACAACTTGGCTTTACAGCCCGTCAATTGCTACGTAAAGGCGAAGCTATTTATAAAGAACTAAACTTAAAAGATGAAACCTTGACTGAGAGCCAGCTTATCCAAGCGATGTGTGAGCACCCTAAACTGATTGAGCGTCCTATTGTTATCCATAACGGCAAGGCAAAAATAGGTCGCCCACCTGAGTCTGTTCTTGAGATTCTATAAATGACTGAAATTCTTGTGCTCTATTACAGTCAGTCTGGCCATGTACTTAATATGGCTGAACAGATTGCTCGTGGTATTGAAACTGTTGAAGGCTGTTCGGCACGACTGAGAACCGTCCCCAAAATATCAACCGTTTGCGAGGCAACAGAAGATACCATTCCAGAACAAGGTCACCTTTATGTCAGCGCAGAAGACTTAAAAGAATGTGATGGACTAGTTTTAGGTAGCCCTACTCGTTTTGGTAATATGGCAGCACCACTAAAATATTTTATAGACTCAACCAGTGATGTTTGGCTGTCAGGATCACTTATAGGGAAACCAGCCGCAGTTTTCACCTCTACTGGTAGCCTACATGGTGGGCAAGAATCGACCCTTCTATCAATGATGTTACCCCTGATGCATCACGGCATGATACTAATGGGTTTACCCTATAGTGAAAGCACATTAATGACGACTACAGATGGTGGTACACCTTATGGAGCCAGCCACCTTGCTGGTAGTAATAATGATCGCTCTCTTAGTGAAAATGAAGCTAAACTGTGTCGTGCACTAGGCCAACGTATCGCACTCACCGCAAAGACATTAATATCATGACACTCTTTTTCAAACGACTTGCCTTATTCAGTTTTTTTGGCTTAATGATTTCATTAGCGTGCTGGATTACAATCGGCGAACACAGTAGTAATTATCCTACCTCAGCGTGGCTAATCATTGCTTTAGTGCCACTATTATTCCCATTGAGAGGGTTACTCCATGGCAAACCTTATACTCATGCATGGACTGGTTTCCTAATGTTATTTTATTTTGCACATGGTGTTGGTGAGGTTTATAGTGCTCAAGGGTTTGATTTATATGCAAGTTTAGAAGTATTATTTAGCTGTATGACCTTTATTTCATCTATTGTATTTATTCGTTTAAATGCAAAGAGTGAGAAGTAAGCCTCAAAATATACGGCTATAAGTTGCTATATTGAGTAAGTCCATATTTTTGGAGAATGATTATGAGTACAATACCTGCCCTACAATCAGGCCTCTCTGGCATTCAATCTGGCATACAAAGTCTCAATCGTAATGCTGCTAAAATTGCCAACCCTGAGGCTATTCAATCCGGAGCTGATCTCACTGAACCTCTAGTTAATATGCTCCTCGATAAACAACAAGTGCAAGCTTCTGCAAAAGTAGTTGAGGCTAGTAGCGATATGATTGGTAGCATTTTAGATATCAAGGTATAGCATGCACATTCATGCCACTGCGGCATCCCCACCACTAGGTACAACACCAACAATACGGGTAAATTCCGTTGCACACAATAATGATGAAACAGCTGAACTATCAGAGCAAGACCTTCAACAAATTCAAAAACTAAAATCACGAGATCAGCTTGTACGTGCACATGAATCGGCTCATATTGCAGCAGGCAGTGGCATTATTCGTGGCGGAGCAGATTTTAGTTTTCAACGTGGTCCAGACGGCATTCAATATGCCATTGGTGGTGAAGTTAAAATTGATACTGCAAAAGTTGAAGGCGATCCCGAGGCTACTTTACAAAAAGCAGAACAAATTCAAGCTGCTGCCTTAGCACCTGCTCAACCATCAACACAAGATCGTAATATCGCGGCAAAAGCAGCTCAAATGGCTGTTGAAGCACGCGCAGAAATTAATCAACAAGCCGCTGATACCAAAACATCTCAGACATCATCAACACCCTCTTTTTCCGAAAGAGAAACTGAGGAACTAACAGGGATTCTTCTTGATTTAACCGCTTAAACAACTATTTTGCTAAAATAGCTGGTATTCTCCCATTTAAATAAAAACACCACATTGGCATCTCTCGACTTTCCACCTTTATCTCTAGCAGAAATACATACATCCCTAGACCAAAGTACCATCAATAAACTTGATGAGATTCTGATTCACTCATCGGTTCCCTCAACAAATGATGAACTTTGGCAGCGATTATCTCAGGGAAAAACAACTGTTGCAGTATGTCTTAGTGAAACGCAAACAGCGGGTCGTGGTCGGCGTGGCGATGAGTGGCAATCGCCCGCTTCTGGTAACCTTTACCTATCGATAGTGTGGCCATTCCCCGCAGAAACAGTACAAAATGGCCTAAGCATCGCAATAGGAATAAGTTTAATAAACACACTCAAATCGGAAGGAATCAACAACTTACAACTAAAATGGCCAAATGATATTTTATATAAAAGACAAAAACTAGCAGGAATTCTAGTAGAATCACGCTTCGGTAAAACATTGAATACCGTCGTTGGCATTGGCCTTAATTTTAAGCTTCCAAACGCCATAAAAACTAAAATACAACAACCAACCACCAGTCTTCAACAGCTTTGTACAGATGTACCCTGTAGAAATAGACTGGCAGGAAAAATTATTCAAACAATGATTAACACATTAGAACAGTTCCAAACTTCTGGATTACGTGACTTTATTTCACAGTGGTCATCCTATGATGCACTTGCCGATCAGAAAATCACCTTAATTGATAAAGATGACCATACACAGGTTATTGCTCGAGGTATTAATGAACACGGTGAATTACAGTATCAACTAAATAATAAAATCCACACTCTCTCCAATAGCCACATAAGTATTAGGTTCTCATCATGAAATTATTAGTCGATATTGGGAACACCCGAATCAAATGGGCTCGCATCGAATCAAGTCCAATCGAGAGTCACAGCTTTAACCGCAGTAAAACAGGTGTTAAAGCCTCATTAAACAGCCATTGGAAATCACTAGAAGGTATCACCTCCGTCCATGTATCTAATGTTGCAGGCGACAAAATTGCCCAGCAATTAACTGAGTGGGTAGAAAAACAATGGAAGATTACACCTGTTTTTGTGCAAAGTGAGAAAAAGCGTTTTGGTGTCACCAACTCTTATGAGCAAGCAGAATTATTAGGTGTCGATCGCTGGTTAGCACTCATTGCGGCTCGCCAACATGCACGACAAGCAACCTGTGTTATTGATTGCGGCACAGCCATCACCGCTGATATTGTGACGAAATATGGTGCACATCAGGGTGGCATGATATTGCCCGGCCTCACATTAATGCGTGAAGCCCTAACAAATAATACCAGCGATCTAAACGAAACAGATGAATCAAGTGACTTTAGAACACTTGCCGTAAACACTCAAAGCGCAATTAAAGCTGGAACGCTCTACAGTGTTACCGCCACACTAGATCGCATCGTCGATGATCTTAAAGAGCAATATAACAACCGTATTCGTTTTATCATTACAGGCGGCGATGCCGAGCTATTGAAGCCACTATTACCTCCATTCATTGCTCACTACCCAGATATCGTCTTAAAAGGCTTAGCGTATTATGCTCGTCAGGGTGAGCGAAAACCTAAACCGCAAGAAACGGTTAAGGTTGTAGAAGCTGTGGAAGTG
>JAQRMU010000017.1 GCA_028598975.1 Gammaproteobacteria bacterium
TTATCAAAAGAACAGTTGCAAGCACAACTTCGTTTGGAGGTTGATCGCTTAATGACAGATCTGCCTCGTGATTTATGGGATGATTAGAATATGGAAATAGTGTATCCCGATGGTGCGACACCACTTGACCCTGATGAAATGGAAGGATTGAAGTTTGCTCATATTGAAACACGCGGCGAGTTAGATCAATTAGAGCAACAAAATATTCAAGAGGGTTTTAATTGGTTAGCACGGCAACGTAAATACAATGATTTTTTGACAGAGGCGTTTTTATTAGAGCTGCATAAGCGTTTATTTGGCTTAGTGTGGACTTGGGCTGGGCGTTTTCGACAGTCTGAGAAGAATATTGGTGTCGATTATTTAGTTATTGGTATTGAGTTACGGAATTTATTGGATGATGCTCGGTTTTGGCTTGAAAATGAGACCTATGGCCGAGAAGAGTTTGCGGCACGTTTTCATCATCGTTTAGTAAAAATTCATCCTTTCCCTAATGGGAATGGTCGATATGCTCGGATCATGACAGATGAAATATTAAAATCAATGTTGCATGTGGAGCCGATTAATTGGGCGGCAAAACCATTAGGAACCGATGGCGAGCATCGCCAAGTATACATTCACGCATTGCGTGCAGCTGATGCAAATGACTATAGTGCGTTGATTGCGTTTGTATCTAACTAAATTAGGAAGAGTATTTTGAGTGCATCAGAAATAGTTAATAAAGTTTGGAACTACGCCCAAGTATTACGCGATGATGGTGTGGGCTATGGTGATTATGTTGAACAAATCACCTATTTGATCTTTCTTAAAATGGCGGATGAGCGTGAAGTGGCAGGTCAACAAGTACAGGTTCCGGCTGAATTTTCTTGGGCTAAATTAGTCAAACTAGATGGTGATGATTTAGAAATTCAATATCGCCATACCTTAGAAAGCTTAGGTAAACAAGGTGGCATGTTAGGCACTATTTTCCGTAAAGCGCAAAATAAAATTCAAGATCCTGCCAAGCTCGAACGTTTAATCAAAATGATTGAAAAGGAACAATGGTCGACCTTGCCGGCAGATGTAAAAGGCGAAATCTATGAAGGCTTGCTGGAACGTAATGCACAAGATGTAAAAGGTGGTGCGGGACAATATTTTACGCCGCGCCCATTGATTCAGGCGATGGTTGAGGTGATGCAGCCTAAAGCCACTGATACTGTGGCTGATCCTGCTTGTGGTACGGGTGGTTTTTTATTAGCTGCTCATGACTACATGGCGCCACAGGCCACTTCTAAAAAAGAACAACGTCATCTCAAAGAACATGCTTTACGTGGTAACGATATAGTCGATAGCGTGGTTCGCTTGTGTGCCATGAACTTATACCTTCATGGTATCGGTGGTGACGAATGCCCAGTGTCTTCTGATGATGCTCTGGCTAAAGAAGTAGGTGATGACCGAGTTGATATGGTATTAGCGAACCCACCGTTTGGTAAAAAGAGCTCTATTACCGTTATCAGTGAAAAGACGGGTAAAAAAGAAAAAGAGAAACTCACCATTGAACGTCAAGATTTTTGGGCCACCACCTCAAACAAACAACTTAACTTTGTTCAACACATCGCTAATATGCTAAAAATTAATGGTAAAGCCGCTGTTGTTGTGCCGGACAATGTGTTGTTTGAAGGTGGTGCGGGTGAAACCGTACGTAAAAACCTATTAGAACGTACCGATCTCCATACTATACTGCGTCTGCCTACCGGCATATTTTATGCTCAAGGTGTGAAAGCGAACGTTATCTTCTTTGATGCCAAGCCCGCCTCAAAAACTGCGTGGACTAAGAAACTTTGGATTTATGATTTTCGCACTAACATTCACATGACATTGAAAACTAAACGTATGGTAAAGAGTGACTTTGATGAGTTTATACAGCTCTACAAAGCGGATGATAGAAGTAAACGTTTAGAGTCAAAAAACAATGAACGCTGGAAAGCGTTTACCTACGATGAATTGATTGCTAGAGATAAAACTAATTTAGATATTTTCTGGTTGAAAGATGATTCATTAGAAGATACAGAAAATTTACCTGCACCAGAAGTGTTAGCTCAGGAAATTGTAGAGCAGCTTGAGGCTGCATTAGATGAGTTTAGGGCTGTTGAAGCAGTGTTGAATATGGATAGTTAAAGAGGTGCTATGTTTGGAGAAATAGCCTCATTTATATCTGTTTGGGATCGTCTATTTCAAGCAAAGAATAAGCCCGAGAAAATTGAAACAGTCGCTGATCGCTTTATTCTTCTTTTTGAAAAACATGATGTGCATCGGAATCAGATTCCCCGATTCTTTGATCATGGTTTAACACATGATGATGTTAATTCACATGATAAATTATTGTCAAAGCTAACTGATGAGATTTTGAAGGATGTGAGCGAACTATTTGGCACTCGATTGGAATGGTTAGAAGGTGTTGATAAGCAAATATATGACACGCATCATTTTTATAAGCACCCTGAAGAATATGCCGCTTTTCTTACTCAAATTAAAACGGGGAATGATGACCGAGTAAGCGCTCAATTGCTACTTTCTTACAATAACGGAGGTGATGAAGATGCCTTACTGTTATTAAGCGAAGATATAGGGCGGATTGGTGACAAAGCTATCGTTCGCTATCATTTATGCAGTGGTTGGACTCATCGATATTATAAATGTCGAGCTGATTTAGCTGCATGTGTAGCTATGACAGAAAGAGGGCATATTTTCATTAGAGGAAGTCGTTTCAAATCACCTATAAATTCATTTTGTAAGGGTGAAAGTTTTATCACTGGTATTGATGAATTAGAGTCGTTTTACGAACGAGATCGCCTGTTTAGAAAATGTTATCCATATTGGGAACCCCAGGACTGGGTTGAAGATCCAGAAGAATTTATTTCTAATTTGGTAGATGGTCAATGGGGTAAGGTAAGTGCTTTAAAGCGGTGGCTTAACTATCATGATAAGGGTTATATCGAAACAGCTTATGGTGATAAAGATTCATATAACCTTTTTTCGATACTATTGGAAAAATTAACTCACTAATATTGTTCGACTCAAGACAATGATCTATTTTAATCAGATGTTCAAACAAGTAAATTAGATTTAGGCTAACACTCAAAATCCCCATCTTTTAAATAAGCATAAAAATGTGCCGGCACAGATTTGGCACAATTTGGGCACAGAGCAAAATAGCGATGTTTTTATCAGTCTAGGCTAGTACTCATGAGTGTTAGCCTGATTTTCGAAAAAAGCTGAGTGTTAGCTTGTGAGGCTGGAAGAAAAACAGGGTGTAATGGCGCGCCTAGCAGGACTTGAACCTGCGGCCCCCAGTTTCGGAAACTGGTACTCTATCCAGCTGAGCTATAGGCGCTTTGTATTATATTTTAGCAGAAATGATTGTTAGCCTCTGTGCCCATTTTCTCTATGAGTGCTAGCTTCGGAAACTGGTACTCTATCCAACTGAGCTACAGGCGCATAATCGGGTAATGTGTTTAAAACAGTGCCATAAAAAGAAGGCTTTGAATTATACGTTTTTTAGTTTTGTTGTTCTAGCTTAATCATGTGAATGACGATGTGCTCAGTGACAGAATAGATTCTGTCACTGAGCACATAGATACGTCTATTTCTGTTGAGGCGTTACCTTTTCAAGCTTCCAGATATCGTTGTTGTATTCATCCATGGTGCGATCAGTTGAGAACTTACCACTGTAGGCTGTATTTAGAATACTCATTGAAGTCCAACGTTTTTGGTCTTGGTATGCAAGGCCTGCTTGATGTTGGGCATCAATATAGCTACGGAAGTCAGCAACTGTCATCCAAGGATCATTGTGGCTTGTGAATGCGTTAATGATATTACCAAAACGGTTTGGTTCATTTTGGTTGAAGTAGCCACTTTCTAATAAATCGACAACACGTTTTAAGTCTTTATCTTTAGCAATAATAGCTCTTGGGTTGTAATTAACACGTTGTTGTTCAACTTCTACTTCGTTTAGACCAAAGAGGAAGAAGTTGTCGTCACCAACTTCTTCACGAATCTCAATATTGGCACCATCTAATGTTCCGATAGTGACAGCACCGTTCATCATAAACTTCATATTACCCGTACCAGATGCTTCTTTACCGGCTGTAGAGACTTGCTCTGATAGATCGGCAGCTGGACAGATAATTTCCATCGCTGACACTTGGTAATTAGGTAAGAAGACAACTTTTAATAAATCACCAATATCAGGATCGTTATTAACGATATCAGCCACATTGTTAATGAGTTTGATAATGTCTTTTGCCATGGCATAACCAGGGGCTGCTTTACCACCAAATAAAACACAACGTTTTGCAATGCCTTCAGTATCACCACGTTTAATGCGGTCATAAAGGTGAATAACGTGCAGTACATTGAGTAATTGACGTTTGTATTCGTGGATACGTTTTACTTGTATATCAAATAGAGCATCGGTGTTGAAGGTAACGCCACAGCTTTGTTTAACTAAGTCAGCAAGACGTTGTTTATTTGCCCGTTTTGCTTGGTGCCATTGTTGTTGAAACAATGGTTCGTCAGCATGAGCCGCTAATTTATTTAGCTGACTTAAATCGGTAATCCACTTGTCACCAATCGTTTCAGATAGGAGTTGTTTTAACTCTGGGTTACACCATGCCATCCAGCGACGTTGTGTGACACCATTGGTTTTATTGTTGAATTTTGTTGGCCATAGCTGATAAAAATCGTTAAATAAGCCTTTTTGTAGTAACTCTGAGTGTAAGGCTGCAACACCATTAACTGAGAAACTACCTACAATAGCTAAATGTGCCATACGGACATTTTGTGTATGACCTTCTTCAATGATCGACATGCGGGCAAGACGATCTTTGTCACCAGGCCAGCGACGTGCGACCTCACTTAAGAAGCGTGCATTAATTTCATAAATAATTTCTAAAACACGAGGTAGTAGACGACCAAACATGTTTACAGACCAACGTTCTAATGCTTCAGGCAATAAAGTGTGGTTTGTATAAGCCATTGTTTGAGTCGTGATTTTCCAAGCTTCATCCCATTCGAGGCCATGCTCATCCATCAATAGTCGCATTAATTCAGCAACGGCTACCGTTGGGTGAGTATCATTGAGTTGGAAAACATTTTTCTCTGAGAAGGTGTCAAATGATTCGCCATGGGTGGTCACCCAGTAATCAAGAATATCTTGTAAGCTAGAAGAGGCTAAGAAGTATTGCTGACGTAAGCGTAATTCTTTACCATTTTCACTGGTATCATTTGGATATAACACCATGCTGATGTTTTCAGCTTCATTTTTAGCGGCAACTGCTTCGGTGTATGAACCTGCATTGAAATCTTCTAAATTGAATTCATCAGTCGCTGTTGATTTCCACAAACGAAGTTTGTTTACAGTACCATTTTGGTAACCTGGAATAGGTAAGTCATAAGGTACAGCTAATACGTCATTGGTATTAACCCAATAGACCTTGGTTTTACCGTTATCATCTTTATGGTATTCCGTGTGACCACCGAATTTAATACGTTGCGTAAACTCTGGGCGTTCAAGTTCCCAAGGGTTACCATCACGTAACCAATGATCAGGCATCTCAACTTGATTACCTTGATCGATACTTTGTTGGAACATGCCGTATTCATAGCGAATACCATAGCCTGTCACAGGTAGTTGTAATGTAGCACAGCTATCAATGAAACATGCGGCAAGGCGACCTAAACCACCGTTGCCTAAGCCTGCATCATGCTCTAATGTTGTTAACTCTTCAAAGTTTAAACCTAGATCATGCATCGCTTTCTTAGCTGTTTCTTCTAAGCCAAGGTTTAGTGCGGCATTCCCCATTGCTCGACCCATCAGAAATTCCATTGATAGGTAATATGCTTGTTTACATTTTGTTTCTGCATACGTGTGCTTGGTATGCTTCATACGTTCAAATAAACGATCACGTAAAGTCAGTGCAAGTGATGAATATAAATAGTGGCCAGATGCGCAACCTTTATCTTGTGCTAGATGGTTTCCGTAGTAATTTTTGAAATCCTTTTCTAATGATTTATCATCCATTCCTAGTTTAGGAGCGTCATATAAATCTGGGTTAGGATTAACCGTGCATGCGTAGCGAGGGCTCATAAAATGGGTCCTTAAAATTTTTTTGTTAGGTTTATTTCTCTGGGTAAAAGGGCGTGAATCCTTCACGATTAGGCATGGTTACCTGAGGTAGAGTTTCTTCATTGAGTTCAAAATCTGCAGCGATTATAGCATCTTGGCTCAATATATAGGCACTAAGCGCATAAACTTCATCGGGAGTAAGTGAGAACGGGGCATTAATCGGCATTGCACGACGAATATAGTCAAATAGGGTGGTGGCATAAGGCCAGTAACTATTGACTGTTTTTTCAGGATAATCACTGGTTAAAGAACCAACTTCACCTATCAGAGGATCGGCACTTGCACCGATGCCTTCGGGGCCATGACAAGCCGCACATTTTAAGGCAAAAATTTGCTTTCCTTGTGTTGCAAAGCCTTTACCTTTTGGCAGTGCTTTACCATCGGGAGCAATACTGAGATTCCATTGTGCTTGTTGGCTCAATGTTTCTGCAGGTTTCCCCTGTGCTTGATATTCAGTGTCAGCATAGCTATAGCTAGCGGCCAGAAGAAGCAGGCTAGTAGTGATAAGGTTAGAAACCATAGACATGATTAATATCTCCTTCTTCTGTAATTTCCCAGCTAACGATTGCGTTATAGTGGAAAAATCCATGCTTGCCACGGTTTTCAACTAAGGCTTCTCGTGTCGGTTGCACATAGCCTGTTTCATCGGTTGCACGGCTTTGTAAAATGGCATATTCCCCTTGCCAGCGCCATGGCAAGCTAAAGCGAGTGAAGGCTTTATCAAGAACCGGCCCCTGTAACTCAGCATCAACCCAGCTATCACCGCCATCAGCTGAAATCTCAACACGGGTTATTTTTCCTCGTCCAGACCATGCTAGACCTGAGATCTGATAAATACCGGGATTGTCAGGTAGCATCATACCTAATGAAGGTGAGGTAATAAGTGATTTCGCTTCGTTGATAAAGGTAAATTGTCGTGCAGTTCCGTCCGGTAATAGTTCGGTATATTGAGATGTTTCATCTCGAGACATAATAGGCTCATCGGTTAGGCGCAATTGTCGTAGCCATTTTACATTCAAAATACCTTCCCAGCCAGGAAGGACTAAACGCATTGGGTAGCCATTTTCAGGCCTTAAGCGCTCTCCATTTTGATACAGTGCGAGTAATGCATCATCCAGTAGTTTTTCGAGTGGAATACTGATGTTTAGTGCTGCTGCATCAGCCCCTTCTGCAATTACCCATTTTGCAGATGTTTTAATGCCTGCTTCTTTTAGTAAAAGTTTAAGAGGAATGCCTGTCCATTCTGCATTAGATACAAGTCCATGTGCATAACCCGCTTGAGACTGGATAGGGTTTGAGCGCCAACCACTATTGCTATTGCCGCCACATTCAATGAAGCAGGTGCGTGACACCATGGGGTAGCGCATTAAGCTTTTAACATCAAAACTGAGTGGTTTATCGACTAAGCCATCGATAAGTAAAATATGCTGTTCGGGGTCAATTTGAGGCACACCATTGTGATGACGCTCATAATGCAAGCCGTTAGGGGTGATTGTACCTTGCAGATCATGTAACGGTGTCCATGATACACCGTTTCCTGGTGCGGCTGGGTTGGCTGAGATCCAACGGATAACGCTCTGTTCATGTTTTGATGGTTGACCATAATTGCCAAACTCACCACCCGGTGCTCGCATCCATTCTGGTAAATTATCAGGGAACTCGAGTTTATCTGTACTCGCTAATATGGGCAGGCTAACAGTGCCTGCCAACGCCCCACCCAAAGCTGCTTTTTGTAAAAATTGACGACGACTTTGTGTTGGGGGATTTTTCATGGTGATATTCCTTATTCTTGTTCGGCTTCTTCATGTATGGCAGAAAGATCTTCATCGGGGATAAACCAACGATCGAGTTGTTCAATTGCTTCCTCTTTACCTGTTCTTTTTAGTGAGGAAAATAATTGGACAGTTGCTGTTAGCGTTTGTTCTTTTAGCTTCGCATTTACTGTGTGTAATGTAGCCATTGCCGCGCCATGCTTAAGTTTATCGGATTTTGTCAGTAAGATATGAACGTCTAAGTTTGCATTGTTTGCCCATTTAACCATTTGTAAATCAAACTCTTTAAGTGGATGACGAATATCCATCATCAACATTAGGCCGCGTAATGATTGCCGTGTTTCTAGGTATTTTCCTAGAGTTTGTTGCCAACGAATTTTCATCTTTTCAGGTACTTTGGCATAACCATAACCAGGCAAATCAACTAAGGCACGGTGCTCATCCATCGCAAAAAAGTTAATCATTTGAGTACGACCAGGCGTTTTACTAATTCGAGCCAGTGATTTTTGATCGGTAATTGTATTGATTGCACTTGATTTTCCAGCGTTTGAACGCCCAGCAAATGCAACCTCAATCCCACTATCAATTGGAAGTTCTGATAATTGAGTGGCACTGATGGTGTAGTGGGCTTGGCGATAAATTTGTGACATTAGCTATGACTCATGGTGCAAAAAAACAGTAATAAGAGTAGCATATCCAGAGTTTTGTTTAAGGGAACTCTAAAAACTAGCCTTAATTTTTAGTGAGACCCTCAATGTATAAATTGAATTTGGGAATGACAATGAAAAAACTGTTAATAACAACGCTGGCGCTTTTAACGATAGGTGTCGCATCTGCAACGATGGCTGCGGGTGATGCTTCAGCAGGGAAAGGAAAGTCTGCGGTATGTGCTGCATGTCATGGTGCTGATGGCAATAGCCCTTCGGATATGTTTCCAAAATTAGCAGGTCAAGGCGAGGCCTATCTAGTAAAACAATTAAACGAATTCAAAAGCGGTGTGCGTAACAATGCGGTAATGGCACCGATGGTTGCTGCTTTAACTGAGCAAGATATAGCTGACTTAGCGGCTTATTATTCAAAAAATACTATTGCACCAGCAGCAACATCTGAAGATTTAGTTGAGGCAGGACAAACGGTATATCGCGCTGGTAATAAAGAATCTGGTTTGCCTGCATGTATGGCATGTCATGGTCCAACAGGTACTGGTGTTCCCTCTGCTAAGTGGCCAGCATTATCAGGTCAGTATGCCGCTTATATTGAAGCGCAATTAAAAGCATTTGCTGATGGTACTCGTAGTAATGATCCAAATAGCATGATGCGCGATATTGCTGCAAAAATGACAGCCGATGAGATGAAAGCAGTTTCAAGTTATGTGGCTGGCTTACATTAAAAAATAACACTACTTGAAAGCCGTATGGTGATACTAACCATGCGGCTTTTTTATATTTGGCATTAGCATCTGCCAATTTAAAATGGTTTACCTTCTATGTCTGATGATAGCCGTACTTCTACTCCGCGCCACTCCCTAGGCCAGAGAATCTTCCATTTTCTTGGCTCGATGGATCTTGCCATTACCTTGTTACTTGCACTCGCAATAGCATCAATTATTGGTACGGTACTTCAACAAAACCAACCTTATACTGATTATCTGATTAAGTTTGGCCCGTTTTGGTTTGATGTGTTTGAGTCAGCGGGGCTTTATGATGTGTATAGCTCGTTATGGTTTTTAGCGATTTTAACTTTACTGGTCATTTCAACATCTGTCTGTGTGATTCGCCATACGCCAAGCATGATAAAAGACATGTGGAATTTGCGTACCCATGTACAAGAAAAATCGCTCAAGGCTATGCACCATAGTCAGGAATGGGATGTGAACTCGTCGGTTGATGAGAGTGTTAATAACTTGGCTGTTGAATTGGGACAACAAGGTTTTCGTGTAAAACAAACAGTAAAAGAGAATGGGATATTAATCTCATCAATGCGTGGTGGGATGAATCGTTTAGGTTATATCTTCACTCATGTGGCGATCATTATTATTTGTCTTGGCGGTTTATTAGATAGCAATTTGCCATTGAAATTGGCTGAATGGCAGGGGCGCATACAAATCGAAACGCGTGACTTGCCGACCAATCAAGTCCCAGCCATTAGTCGCCTGCCTGTGGGATCAAATGCATTTAGAGGCAGTATTCATATTCCTGAAGGACGTTCATCTGAGGTTGCATTTCTTGCGATGCGTGATGGTTATTTGGTGCAAGAGCTTCCATTTAAATTAGAAGTAAAAGACTTCCGAATTGAGCACTATGCGACGGGACAACCAAAGTCATTTGAAACAGACTTGGTGTTATACGATGATGAGTTAGAACAACCCTTAGAAGTCACTATTTCGGTGAATCATCCTTTGATTTATAAAGGTTATGCGATTTATCAGGCAAGCTTTAGTGATGGCGGTACGGGTTTGTCATTGGAAGCATGGCCATTAGATAGTGGTGCAGGGCATAAGCCA
The DNA here is from genome assembly GCA_028598975.1 of Gammaproteobacteria bacterium. Taxonomy (GTDB): domain Bacteria; phylum Pseudomonadota; class Gammaproteobacteria; order Nitrosococcales; family Methylophagaceae. The sequence goes on from JAQRMU010000017.1 coordinate 10,439, forward strand.
TTTATATTTGATACTAAAGTATTTGAAAACCGACAAATGCATTGGGGTGAGGAGAGTGCGCGTTTAGAGGTTTTATCATTCCGACCTTTTAATATTAACCCTGATCCGACAGAAGAAGATCCTGACAAGCTTCGTAACTTTGGCCCCAGTTTTGGTTTTAAATTACGTTCAAAAACAGGTGAGGCGCGTGAATACCTTAACTATATGTTGCCGGTACCACGCAATGGCCGAGAGTTTTATTTAAGTGGTGTGCGTTCAAGTCCAACAGAAGAGTTTGGTTACCTTTATATTCCTATAGATTCTGAAGGTGGTTTAACGGCATTTAATCAGTTCTTAAAGCGTTTATATGATGATGAACTTGTTGATTCTATTGCTCATAAAATGATGTTAGAAACATTAGCATCAGTTGGAGATAAAGATGATGATTTAGAACAAAGCTTACAAGAATCACTAACAGGCCTTGTCGCGATGTTCATGAAAGGTGGGTTTACTAATGTGGCAACGTTTATAGAAACAACATTACCCGAAGCCGAGCAAGATACATTAGGTGCCGCATATGTCAGTATGTTGCGTGAAATGTTGGCGCGAATTTATTTTAGCGGCATAGAGCCTACAGAGTCAGACGTTGATACTGAACAGCAACTTACCTTTCTTCAAGATGCCGTTGATGCAATTGGCAGTTTTTCTCGTTATGACTCCCCTGTCTATTTCTTGCTAGCTGATTTTGAACATGTTGAAGCCAGTGGCTTACAAGTGACACATTCACCGGGTAAATCGACAGTTTATTTAGGCTGTGCATTGTTAACTATCGGTGTATTCTTATTGTTTTATCTACCTCAGCGTCGCTTCTGGGCGATTGTGAAGAATAAGGGAAGGGGTGCTAATATCGTTCTAGCAGGCATGAGTAATCGTAACCCGCGTGAATTTGACCTGTTTTTTGAACAGATTAGTGAACAATTAAAGCAAGTATCAGGGAACTCTCAGCAATAATAAGGTTCTTAAATCTTGTATAAAATAGAGAACAGTTAATGAGTAATCGTATAAACACACTAAATATTGAACATGACTCGGCAGTAGCGCAATGGTCATGGCGTGGATTAATGGCTATTGCGGCTATTGTTTTATTAGCACTGTATTCAAGTGTCTTTGATAGTTATGAAATAGCTATTGTGATATTCACTGCGGTGAGTTTGGCTCTATTAGGCCAGAACTGGTCAGGTTTTCGTCGTCATCTAATTGCTGTTGTTCTACTAAGCTTTCTGGCTATATGGCGATATGGTCATGATTTAGCCTTAGGCGAAACAGACTTTTTCTTAAGTTATATCTTGGCGAGTCAATCTTCATTTATGTGGATGAGTGCCTTATTTGTGATGGCAACCGTTGCTTATTTTGCCGGTTTATTTATGCGTTCAAGCTTTATTGAAAAGGTGGCATCAGTATTAACATGGTCAGCAACCACAATGGGAATGGTTGGTTTAATGGTTCGCTGGCGTGAGTCATATTTAATTAGCCCAGATGTAGGTCATATCCCTGTCAGTAATTTATATGAAGTATTTATTCTTTTTGCCGTTATTACTGCATTATTGTATTTATTTTATGAACGTCGTTATCAAACACGAAGCCTAGGTGGCTTTGTTTTATTAATAATCAGTGCTGCCGTTGCTTTCCAACTTTGGTATACCTTTGGCAAAGGGGCGCATGAGATTCAACCCTTAGTGCCAGCTTTACAAAGTTACTGGATGAAGATTCATGTGCCCGCCAACTTTGTTGGTTATGGTGCATTTGCTATGGCGGCAATGATTGGTGTTGCTTATTTACTAAAGTCTTGGCGAGAAACAACGAAACCTCAAGGCCTGTTAGCAACCGCATTACCTGATTTAAGCATGATGGATGATCTAATGTATAAATCCATTGCTTTGGGGTTTGCCTTCTTTACGGTGGCAACAATATTAGGTGCCTTATGGGCCGCTGAAGCATGGGGTGGTTACTGGTCATGGGATCCAAAGGAAACATGGGCGCTGATTGTTTGGTTAAACTATGCCGCATGGTTACATATGAGAATGACAAAAGGCTGGCATGGTAAACCAATGGCATGGTGGGCTGTAATAGGCCTATTTGTTACTTTATTTGCCTTTTTGGGCGTGAATATGTTTTTGTCAGGGTTACACTCTTACGGCACACTATAAAAATTAGATTTAAGGATATAACAGTATGAAAAAAATGATTACAGCAGCACTATTATTAAGTGCTTCATTGTTACCATTATCATCAATGGCAATGCCTGAGGCATTTATTGATGGCGTGCATTACAAAGCAACGCCGACTCGTTTAGCAACAAACTCTGAAGGTAAAATTGAAGTGATCGAGTTGTTCTCGTACAGCTGTCCACATTGTTTCCGTTTAGACCCTCAAGTAGAACTATGGAAGCAAACATTACCAGAAAATGTCACGTTTAAACACGTCCCTGCCATTTTCCGTGATAGTTGGTTGCAACTGGCACGCGTATTTTATGCGGCTGAAGCAACAGGTGATTTAGAAAAATTACATCCACTATTGTTTAATGCTATTCATGTTGAGAAACGCCAATTATTAACAGAAGAACAGTTACTTGATTTTGTTGCTGAGCAAGATATTGACCGTGAGTCATTTGCTAAAACAATGAAATCAATGAGTGTTTCCGGCAAGGTTAAGAAAGCATTAATGTTAAGCCAAACATCAGGTATTACCGGTGTGCCAGCGATGATTGTCAATGGTCAGTATCGCACTGATGCACCATTAGCTGGTGGCATGTCTGAGATGTTAAACACAGTTGATTTCTTGATCCAGAAAGAATCAGTTAAATAAGAACACCATATCTAAAGGGCTGATAGTTCTATCAGCCCTTTACCTTAAACTAAACTGTTTGAGCACGGTAGTTTTAACCATCTGCAATACAGCAGTTACGGCCTCCCTCTTTAGCTCGATAGAGCGCCGCATCAGCCCGTTTAAATACATTGTCTATCGTGTCATTAGGACGAAAGGTTGCAAGCCCTGCAGATGCAGTAATAGGCACGGGTTTATTTTCATAATGAAATTTAGATGTTTCAATTTTTTGCCTGATTTTATTTGCTAAACTCAGTGCATCTTCTAGCCTCGTTTCGGGGAATACACCAACAAATTCTTCACCACCAAAACGGGCAATAAAGTCTGCATCACGTGTGGCTTGCATAAAAATACGGGCAATTGTTTTTAGCACTTTATCGCCAGCAGCGTGGCCATAACTATCGTTAACGCGTTTAAAAAAGTCGATATCCCACACGACAATACTGAGTGGTTTTTGATAGCGTTGCCAACGAGTGAACTCTTTTTCTAGATCTTCGTTAAGTGCTTGGCGGTTCCAAATACCTGTTAATGCGTCTTTAAGTGCAAGTTCTCGAGAATCTTCAGCTGATTTACGTAATTCGCTACTCTCTTTTTCCATACTTTGTAGACGTTGGTTAAGGGCTTTAATCTGAAGTTGAGATTGTTCAAAACGGTCATGATCTGATTTTCGGTATTTCTCAAAGTGTTGATTTAGCACATCAAGTCGACCACTAACAGATGATTTTAATTGTTCTAGGTCATTTGCATCTTCAACATGATTACGCAAGCCTGATACTTCCTCTTCAACGGCTTGGCTAATCATATGGCGCTCTTTGAATGCCTTATTATCTTCATCGCTGGTTTGTCTTATGTGCTGATCAAGTTCTGCTAAGCGAGATGTGAGTGTTTTTAAAAACTCTTCATATTCTTGTTTTTCTGTTACTGCCTGTGAGCCCAAGCTACTTACAATCTCGGCAATATCATTAATAATATGAGGGATTTGAGATTGTTCAATTCCAGTTTCTATTTGGTGACGGATCTTGGTTGCTTTTTTACTTAACTCGGTAGGTAATGATAGGCGTTCGAGTAATTGCATCAACACTAAATGTGTTGGAATTTCTTGTTCAACATTGTCTACTTCATCCAGCTTCTGCTCAGGAGAGGAACTTTCTTCTTTTGTGACTTTTCCTCGACCAAAAAGGTGAAAGCCGAAACCAGAAGTTGAGGTGTTTGACGAGGTATTTAAGCAATTATCAAGTAATGATAAAAGCTCAGGGATAATCGGCGGAATATTATCATTGTCTGTCGATTTGAATTGCTTGGATAGTTTCTTTGCTTTGGACTTAAAGGCTTTGGGTAGTTTTAGGCTGAGCAATAAATCAGCAATAACTTGTCCTGTCGATTGAGTATTGCCTGTGCTTTTGTTGCTTTCCATCCGAGCAATGGCTTTTTCCATTTGGTCTAGAATATGCTCAATTTCAGTTTGATCACTTTTACCTCGTAGGACAGTGCGGAGGGATTTTAACTGCTTATCTAGTGCAGGGTCTAAGCCTTGTGCAGCCAAGGCCAAGCGACCTAAACTACGCTGTAAAAGTTCATCATAACTTTGCTGTTTTTCAAGGTTGGTGATGGAGTGATAGTATTTTTGCTTCCATTCTTCAAGTTGCTGCATTACATCATTGGCCATCGACAAAGTCCTTTAATTACAATGCTGCAGGTGCTGTATGTTTATTTTTCGCACCTACATCGTCTATACGTGTTGTGCTATTCGAAAGTGGCGTTTGCAATAAAATATCATAATAACGGCGAATATTCTCAATATAACGAACGGGTTCCCCCCCACGTGCATAGCCATGTTTCGTTTTTTCATACCATTTCTTTTTAGCTAGTAAAGGAAGGTATTGTTTTACATCAGTCCAAAGGTTGGGGTCTTTGCCATCTCTTTGGGTTAACACTCGGGCATCTTCTAAATGACCAAGGCCAATATTATAGGATGCTAATGCCATCCAGAATCTATCTTGGTCGTTTGTAATTTGTTCAGGAAGTCGCTTTTTAATTGAGGCTAGGTAGGCGACACCTGCGGAAATACTTTGTGCCGGATCTTCTCGGTCATCAATTTTCATTTGTTTGGCTGTTGCTAAGGTCAGCATCATTAAACCTCTAACACCGGTGCTTGATATTGCTTTTGGATCCCAATGCGACTCTTGGTATGAGATAGCCGCAATGAGTTTCCAGTCAAGATCATGTTCTATTGCGGCTTGCTCAAATAAGGATTGATATTTAGGTAATTGGGTTAATATCTTTCGGTGAATAGCTCGTGTATCCACATAATCAAAGCGGCGAATATGACCGTAGTATTTTTCTATTAAACGATCGAGTTCTCCTGATTCTTCAATACTCTCAAAGAATGATGCCATTTCATTATAAAGTGAACCATCTTCTGCTAACGGCATTGCCCATGCTAAAGGTTGGGGCTCAGATATATTAAAGGCAACACGAAGCTCAGGAAAGTGAGGTCGGTTAGCGGCAATTTCATTTGAATCTGCAATGGTGTAATCAATCATTTCTAGCTGTACAAGCTCTAGTAAACCACTGCTATCCAACTCTTTATTTTCGGTCCAATTAAGTGTTGGGATTTCTTGTTGATGTGAGTGTAATTGTTCAACATGGCTACTATTTGCAACGACTTCTAGCTGGCCATTGGCTAAAGCGGTAATGTTCTTTGGTTTTTTAGTACCCTGACGATAAACCAGCTGTTGTGACACTTCTTGATAGACAGGACCAAACCGAATGATATCTTTTCGTGCGGGGGTAACGGTAAGCCCAGCAGCAGCAATATCTGCCTTGCCTTGCTCTATTAAGTGCAGCATATTACCTAAATTATCAGGCACAATAATTTTAAGTTTTACATTAAGGTGATCGGCAAATTTCCCTGCTAGTTCATACTCGAAACCAGCTAATGACTCGCCTTTGACATAGTAACTTGTCGGCCCATAACGACTGAGAACACGCAGTTCACCGCGCTCACGAATCTCTTCTAAGTGAGGTTGCGCTTCACCACAGGCAATAAGGAATGTTAATGATACGAGTAATAAGCTAAAAAATTTCAAAATAATTCCCGTAAATTGAGATGTCTGATTATCTCGTGATATGACCAGTTTTGCACGGTTTAAGTTCTGCGCGAACTAAATAAGCTGAACTCGGATAAAGATCAGCCAGCAAACTTATCATCTACAGGGCATTGTTAATTAAAAAGTGAGTAGATTGAACAATAAAAAATTATAATTTCTTGAACCAGTTCTATCTTCAATACAAGTTTATTTAGCATTAGTGAGCTATTGGAAGTAAATTCAAGGCAGATAGCCATTAAAATAGGTGTGTTGGGTGGCTATGCTGATCCAAAGTTCTGGTTAATCATATTGTTTTTATTGGATTTTTTAATAAATAGATTATAATCCCTCCCCTTGATTTAGCTTGGAAATAAAGATTATGAATACGCCAGAGTTATTGTTGCCTGCAGGTAGTTTGCAACATATGCGTTATGCCTATGCTTATGGGGCTGATGCCGTGTATGCAGGACAGCCTAGGTACAGCTTACGTGTACGAAATAATGATTTTCATAAATTACCGGTCTTAGCGCAAGGCATTGAAGAAGCGCATGCTTTAGGTAAACAGTTTTTTGTCGCAAGTAACTTAATGCCGCATAACGCTAAAGTTAAAACCTATATGGCGGATATGGAACCGGTTATCGCGATGAAACCTGATGCCATCATTATGGCTGATCCGGGCTTGATTATGATGGTCCGTGAGCGTTGGCCTGAAATGCCGATTCATTTGTCTGTTCAAGCGAATACCGTTAATTGGCAAGCTGTTAAGTTTTGGCAATCAGTAGGTGTTCGTCGCGTCATTTTGTCTCGTGAATTATCACTTGATGAGATTGAAGAAATTCGTCAACTATGTCCAGACATGGAAATTGAGGTGTTTGTCCATGGCGCATTATGTATTGCTTATTCTGGCCGTTGTTTGTTGTCTGGTTACTTTAATCATCGTGATCCTAATCAAGGATCATGCACAAATTCATGTCGCTGGGATTATAAAACGCATGGTAGTGATGGTAATGATGATTCACCACAAAAGATTGAGTTTAAGGCATTTGATGCGATGAACAATCAAAATGCGTTCTCGGACTGTGGTAGTCAAGAACGTCATCCTCTAGCAGATGATATTTATCTAATAGAAGAGAGTAATCGCCCAGGCGAGTTGATGCCTATCTTTGAAGATGAGCATGGTACATATATTATGAACTCTAAAGATTTACGTGCCATTCAACACATTGAGCGTTTAACTAAGATTGGTGTAGATTCACTAAAAATCGAAGGGCGAACGAAGTCTATTTACTATGTGTCGCGTACAGCACAAATTTATCGTCGTGCAATTGATGATGCAATGGCGGGAAATAAGTTTGATCCAACCTTGATAGGTAAACTAGATAACTTAGCCAACCGTGGTTATACCGATGGTTTCTATCAACGCCACCCTACACAAGAACAACAAAACTATATGGAAGGTTACTCAAGTAGTGATCGCCAGCAGTATGTGGGTGAAATCATGGGGTATGATGCTGAAAATCAATGTTTAGATATTGATGTGAAGAATAAGTTTTCGGTGGGTGATAAATTAGAACTTATCTTGCCAGAAGGTAATGTTGAGTTCACTTTAGACAAGCTAATTAATAAAGATGGTGACGTTATTGATGTTGCACCGGGAAGTGGACATCAGGTGAAAGTACCTTATTCGGGCGCAATACCTGAAAAAGGTTTATTAGCTCGATACTTATAGTTTGGCTATAAATAACTTAGCGACGCGAACGAAAGAATTCAGATAATAATTCACTACTTTCATCAGCAAGTACACCATGTTCACAATGGACAAAGTGATTAAGTTGTTGCGTATTGAAAATATCAAAACAACTACCTACGGCACCTGTCTTGGGTTCTTTTGTTGCATAAACAACACGTTTTATTCGAGAGTGAATAATCGCACCGGCACACATAATACAAGGTTCTAATGTTACATAGAGCGTTGTATCGGTGAGGCGGTAATTACCTATCTTATTGCTGGCATTACGAATAGCTTGAATTTCAGCATGAGCTGTCGGATCATGACTGTGAATGGGTTGATTCCATCCCTCGCCTAGTAATTCATCATCACGGACAATAACGGCACCTACGGGTACTTCTCCTTGTTGTTCTGCTTGTCGAGCAAGATCTAAAGCACGAGTCATCCAGAATTGATCATTTTTCATTGCGAGTAATATTGTGTTTGATAAGGTTTACAAGGCGTGTACTTGCACCTTGGCTATTAGCGACCAGTTTTAAGCTTGCCTCACCCATCTGTGCACGTTGTTGAGAGTTTTGTAGCAAGCTGATAACGGTATTTGCCAGTTCTTCGGTGTTATTGACTTGTAATGCAGCATTGGCCGCGAGAAATTGTTTAGTGATGTCATTAAAATTGAAAAAATGAGGCCCAGTCACAACGGCTCGACCTAGTATCGCGGGTTCTAAAATATTATGCCCACCATGAGGAACTAGACTGCCTCCGACAAAGGCAACATCACTTGCCGCATAAAAGAGGGGGAGTTCACCCATGGTATCGACAATTAATACCTGAGTATCAGAAGGGCAAGGGCGGTGCTCACTACGACGTAGGGTTTTAACGCCTGATTTTTGAGCAAGTGCTGACACTCGATCGAAGCGTTCAGGGTGTCTTGGCACAATGATTAATAATAAGTCAGAAAAGTGTGCGCGAATTTGACGAGCTGCATTTAATAGCATTTCTTCCTCGCCTTCATGAGTACTTGCTGCAACTAAAACAGGACGGTTGTTATCCCACATATTGCGCATTGCCGATGCTTGCTCTTTTAAGCTTGCAGGAAGGTTAATCTCATATTTCAAATTACCGATAATATGTACTTTCTTACTTTCAGCGCCTAATTGTTGGAAGCGTTTTTTATCATCTTGTCCCTGAGATGCAATAAGAGATAAGTGCTGTAGCGTGGATTGTGTAAAGCTAGAAAAGCGGGCATACCCTTTTGCTGAACGTTCTGACATTCGAGCATTGGCTAACACTAAAGGGATCTTGTATTGATGGCAGACGCTTAATAGATTAGGCCAGATCTCTGTTTCCATAATAATGCCAAACTGTGGCTTTGTTCGATTAAGAAAGCGTTTAATGGCAAAGGGGAAGTCATAGGGGAGATAGCAATGTGCTACTGCATCAGAAAATAATAGTTTCACGCGAGCACTCCCTGTGGGAGTCATTGTGGTAATCAGAAGCTGATGGTCTGGATATTCAAGTTGCAATGCTTTCACAAGAGGTCGGCAGGCTTCTACTTCTCCAACAGAAACAGCATGTACCCATATCACGGGACTTTGAGTTAGCGTGAGTACTGAACCAAAGCGTTCAGACCATCTTTGCCAATAGGCTGGAGCACGGAACCCTCGCCACATTAAACGGAGAAGAATAAAGGGCAGGCCAAGTGTAAATAAGGTGGTGTAGAGTAATTTCAAATGTAACTCATTTTAGATGCTGTTTGTTGAGCTGAGAACCAGCCGGAATAATAGCATAGGAGTGAGTTTGATACGATTCACTACGTATACGTTTTAACAAATAATATTATGGGGATGAGTTATAGCCTTGTACCGCTAATGAGATATTTTAAATAGGATGGGGTATTCGGTGAGGTAAGTCCGATAGTCATCCAAATTGTTTGAATGACTATCGAAATATATATTTAAAATAGATCAGGAGAGAATCTATAACTCAAGAAAATAGATTCTTCGCCAGGGTTTTTATCAGCGATACTGGCATTAGATAAATGATAAATACCTAAACCTAAATGAGATGAATCATCGAGTTTATAAGCTATTTCTAAGCCTGAACGAAATTCAAGTCCATAGCCTAAGTTTTTACCTCCACCATTTTCATACATACTTGCTGCAAAATTTGGGGTCAAAACCCAGTTTTAGCTCAAGTTAATGTCATAGCGAATACCACTGTGCACCCAGTAACCACCATCAGTATTTGCAGCAACACCAACAACCGGAATTATATTGTAGAAAGATTCCATTGGCGCAAAACGATATTCAATGCCAACTTCACCTGCAGTATCATCATCAAGTGCATCAAAAGCACCAACAGAAATAGCAAGAGCAGAAGATTGTTCTGCATACGCTAAGGGTGATAATGCAAAACAGATTAGTCCTGTCGTGACGAGTGATTTGAACTTCATTATTCTATGCACCTGTATTTTAAGACAAAAAAACAAGGTGTATTTATAGCAAATAAGGTGAGCTTTAGCAATTTACTCAGCTTATGAAGGTGTA
>JAQRMU010000018.1 GCA_028598975.1 Gammaproteobacteria bacterium
TAACTTGTTATTAACGGGAAAGGATTTTCCCTGTAATTCTTAGACATAGTCGGAACTCCTTTTCCTAGTAAGTTGATAACCAAGACCAAACAGGGAAAGAATTACTCTGAACTATAACGCTCTACCATTTTACCTAATGGGATTGCTTTGATTTTGCTTGCGTGACCTGCACTGCCAAAGGCTTCATAACGAGCCTGACAAATGACTTGCATGGCTTCTAGTGCCACTTTATAGAATTTACGCGGGTCAAAGTCTGCCGCATTGTCTTCTTGGTTTAAATATTGGCGGATAGAGCCTGTTGATGCCATGCGAAGGTCGGTGTCAATATTGACTTTACGCACACCGTATTTGATACCTTCAACAATTTCTTCAACGGGTACGCCGTAGGTTTGGGCAATATCTCCGCCATAGTTATTGATCACTTTTAACCAATCTTGAGGTACGGAGCTTGAACCATGCATGACAAAGTGGGTGTTCGGGAGCCGCTGTTGTAATGTTTTTAAATGGCTTATTGCTAATATTTCACCTGTGGGTGGTTTAGAAAACTTATAAGCACCATGACTTGTGCCAATCGCGACTGCTAAGGCATCAACCTGAGTTTGTTTAACGAATTCGACGGCTTCATCAGGATCGGTTAATAACTGGCTATGATCCAGTTGCTCTAGTGAGCCATGACCATCTTCTTCACCCATCATGCCTGTTTCTAGTGAACCTAGGCAGCCGATCTCACCTTCAACTGATACACCACATGCATGGGCCATATTAACCACTTCACGCGTCACGCGAACATTGTATTCAAATGATGATGGTGTTTGCATATCTTCTAATAACGAGCCGTCCATCATCACGGAGCTAAAGCCGGATTGAATGGAGCGAGCACAGACATGTGGGGCTGAGCCATGATCTTGGTGCATGACGACGGGAATATGAGGATACTCTTCGATGGCCGCAAGAATGAGGTGGCGTAAAAAAGATTCGCCGGCATATTTCCTTGCACCTGCGGATCCTTGCATGATAACTGGGCTATCTGCGGCATCCGCTGCTCGCATAATGGCTTGGACTTGTTCCATATTACTAACGTTGAATGCAGGTATGGCAAAGCTCTGCTCTGCCGCATAGTCCAGTAGTTGTCGCATTGAAACTAAAGCCATAATAGGTTCTCCTTCGTATTATTTCGGTTCGACTAGTTCACCAACACGGACTAGTTTTAGGGCGTTGGTGCTTCCTTGAACTTCAAGATCACCTTTTGTGATAATGACCAAGTCTCCATCACGCACAACACCTCGGCGTTGTAGTTCATCAATGGCTTCTTTGTTCAAAGAGGCGTGATCATCATGATCCACAGTAAAACTTACTGGGTAAACACCACGGTATAAGGTGACTTTTCGTCGTGTTTCAACATGTGGTGTTAATGCAAAGATAGGAATGCCAGAACTAATTCGTGACATCCACAGCGGTGTGGAGCCCGTTTCTGTTAATGCTGCAATGGCTTTCACATCAAGGTGATTGGCCATATACATCGCTCCCATTGCAATGGCTTCATCCATTTGTTTGAAATGTGAATCCATACGATGACGAGAGACTCTAATTTCACGTTGCTGTTCTGCTTCAAGACAGATGCGGTCGACGGCTTCAATGACTTTCATTGGATGCTTACCTACGGCAGTTTCCCCTGATAACATTACAGCATCTGTACCATCTAAGACGGCATTAGCGACATCAAATACTTCTGCACGTGTTGGAATGGCATTGGTAATCATCGATTCCATCATCTGAGTTGCAGTAATAACAATTTTATTATGTTGACGGGCATGATTAATAATATTTTTCTGGATTGGTGGTAATGCAGCATCCCCGACCTCAACACCCAAATCACCTCGAGCGACCATGACCGCATCAGATGCTTCAATAATCTCATCAATTACATCTAAGGCTTCAGCACGTTCAATTTTGGCAATAATGCCACCATCACCACCCGCATCACGGAGTAGCTGACGAGCGGTGTGAATGTCTTCTGCGCTACGAGGAAAGGAAATCGCGACATAATCAGCCTGCATTTTAGCGGCAACAATAATATCAGCCTTATCTTTATCCGTTAATGCATCGGCAGATAATCCACCACCTTGGCGATTGATACCTTTGTTATTGGACAACTCACCACCAACCACAACTTTGCAGATGATACGTTGGCCTTCAACTTGTTCGACCCATAAAACTACACGACCATCATCAAGTAGGAGTGTATCGCCACGTTTTACATCTTGTGGCAAGGTCTTGTAGTCAATACCGACTTGTTCAAAGTTACCAATATCTGAATCAAGTTCGGCATCTAAAACAAACTGCGACTCTTCCTCAAGAAAAACTTTGCCCGTACTGAACCGTGCAATACGAATCTTAGGGCCCTGCATATCTGCTAGAACACCGACTTGGCGACCATAGGCCCGCGCCCTATTTCGTACCGATTCTGCAAGCTCAAGATGTTCTTGTGGATCACCATGTGAAAAGTTTAGGCGTACGACATCCACTCCTGCCTCAATTAACGCATCGAGTGCTCTAGGTGAACTACTTGCAGGCCCTAAGGTTGCAACAATTTTTGTTCTTCTTTTCACTGCCACTTCTTTAATCCTTTTTACTAAATGCTAGTTTGCACGAGACTCAAGCATTGCTACGGCGGGTAACTCTTTTCCTTCAAGGAACTCAAGGAAGGCGCCCCCACCAGTTGAAATATACGATACATCATCACTAATATTATATTTTGCTACTGCTGCAAGTGTGTCACCACCGCCTGCGATAGAGAATGCTTTAGATTCTGCGATTGCCATTGCAATGGCCTTTGTGCCTTCGCCGAATTGGTCAAACTCAAACACACCAACAGGGCCGTTCCAAACAATTGTGCCTGCATTTTTTAATACTTCTGCGAGCTCTGCCGCTGAATCAGGACCAATATCAAAAATCATATCGTCATTTTGAACAGCCGTTGCTGCCATAAGTGTTGCATCTGCTGTTTCAGCAAACTCTTTGGCACAGACCACATCCGTGGGTACTGGGATATTCCGACCACCCGCTTGTGCATCAGCGGTTAATTTTTTACAGGTATCAATTAAATCCGCTTCATAAAGAGATTTGCCGACATTATGACCTGCTGCAGCAATAAAAGTATTGGCAATACCGCCACCTACAATAAGTTGATCTACTATTTTAGATAATGATTCTAAAACCGTTAGTTTAGTTGATACTTTAGAGCCTCCAACAATCGCGACCATAGGGCGGGCAGGATTATCTAATGCCTTACCTAAAGCTTCTAACTCACCTGACAGTAATGGGCCAGCACAAGCAACAGGTGCATGCTTTCCTACACCATGTGTTGATGCTTGAGCACGATGGGCTGTACCAAATGCATCCATTACATAGATGTCACATAATGCGGCCATTTGCTTGGATAAAGCCTCATCATCTTTTTTCTCACCAACATTAAAGCGAACGTTTTCGCATAAAACGACGTCACCAGCACCGACATTAATACCATCTAGCCAATTCTTTTCTAAACGAACATCCTTGCCTAATAATGCTGCTAAATGACGAGCAACAGGTGCAAGCGAGAATTCTTCAGCATATTCCCCTTCTGTTGGCCGGCCAAGATGAGACATTAGCATTACTTTTGCCCCCGCTTCTAATGCTAACTTGATGGTTGGCAATGAGGCACGAATACGTGTGTCATCAGCAACAGCACCATCTTTAAGGGGGACATTTAAATCTTGGCGGATTAATACTCGTTTACCAGCTAGATCTAAGTCAGACATCTTGATTACAGACATTGGGGATATTTCCTTTATGATATTTCTTATTAATACCGTTTGATTATATACCTAAACTGCTTAAAAATGCAGGTTTGACGCCTATACCCGTGACCATTCAATCTGCAATTGTTAGAGAAAAATGTAAGCTATGACTCATAGTTGCTGAGCTGAGATTGATAAGTCATTATTTTAGCTTTATTAAGATTGTCACCCTCATCCCAACCTTCTCCCTCAAGGGAGAAGGAGCCAAAGCTCTGAACTTTCTCAAGGGAAAAGCTAAAAGGGCTAAGGCCTTAACTCCCTCTCCTGTTGGAGAGGGTTGGGGTGAGGAGATAAAATTAAGAATTAATGGAAATGAGGAGTTTGGGGAATCTGCATTTCCAATGATTATAGGTATATACCTAAACGACTTGAAGATGCAGATGTTACTTTCCCCATCACTCCCAGTTAGAAATATGCTGGGATGACGAAGAAAAAGTCTGTACCTTTATTTATTCAAGGAATATTACTTACTTTGCAAGGCTATTACGCAAAATACGGCTGGCCGTTACCATCGCGGTTAATGCAGGTTTCACTTCTTTCCATCCTCGAGTTTTTAGCCCGCAGTCTGGATTAACCCATAAACGTTCGGCAGGAATTCGTTGTTGTGCTTTTTTTATGAGCAATACGATTTGTTCTACCGTGGGAATGTTAGGCGAGTGAATGTCGTATACCCCCGGCCCTATTTCATTGGGATAGTTAAATTCATTAAACACATCTAATAATTCCATTGCTGAACGAGATGTTTCGATAGTAATGACATCGGCATCCATGTCAGCAATCGCTTGTATGATGTCGTTGAATTCGGAATAACACATATGTGTATGAATCTGCGTCTCATCGCTAACGCCATTGGCACTAATCTTATAGCTATTCACCGCCCAGTCTAAGTATTCTTTCCATTGTGACTGACGCAATGGCAAGCCTTCTCGTAATGCAGCCTCATCAATTTGAATGATGCTAATCCCTGCTTGTTCTAGATCTTGCACTTCATCGCGAATGGCTAAGGCAATTTGTAAACAGGTGTCAGAACGTGGTTGATCATCACGAACGAAGGACCAGTTTAGAATGGTCACGGGGCCTGTGAGCATACCTTTAACAGGTTTTTCACTCAAAGATTGGGCATAAGTCGCCCACTCAATAGTCATTGGGCTAGGGCGCGAAACATCACCATAAATGATGGGTGGCTTTACGCAGCGTGATCCATAAGATTGAACCCAGCCAAATTGGCTAAAGGCATAGCCATCTAGTTGTTGGCCAAAATATTCAACCATGTCATTACGTTCGGCTTCACCATGAACTAAGACATCTAGGCCAATAGCTTCTTGTTGTTCAATGGTGAGTTTAATTTCCTCTTTGATAAAGTGTTGGTAGCTATGTTGATCAAGTTGACCTAAGCGGAACTGTTTACGTGCTTGGCGAATTTCTCTTGTTTGAGGAAAAGAGCCTATCGTTGTGGTAGGAAAAAGCGGTAAATTAAAACGTTTTTTCTGGATGACTGCGCGCTGTTTATAATTGCTTTTACGGTTGGCAAAACGTGCATTTATGTCATTAACACGTGTCTTTACGCTGGGGTTATGGACGCGAGATGAGCCTTGACGAGACTCAATAGCAAGCCCATTGCTCACAAGTTCTTCGGCAACAGCATGTCGGCCTTCATTTAATGCGGTGGATAGGGTTTTCAATTCATCCAGTTTTTGGACTGCAAAGGCTAACCATGATTGGACTTCTTCATCGAGCGTTATTTCGCTATCAAGATCAACGGGAACATGAAGTAATGAGCAAGAAGGAGCGAGCCAAAGTCGGTCGTGTAAGCGTGCGTGAATGGGTTCTAGCCATGTTAGTGTTGCGTTGAGATCGGTTTTCCAAATATTACGACCATTGATAACACCCAAAGAGAGGATTTTATGTGGGGTTAACCAATCAATCACCTTGGTGATTTCATCAAAGGCGTTGATGGTATCTAGATGCAAGCCTGCAACTGGTAGCTCACATGCAAGGTGTAGGTTTTCTCGTAGTTCACCAAAATAGCTGGTTAGAAGTAATTTAACCGGTGTTTTTTGTAAGGAGAAATAGGCTTGTTTAAGTGCATGTTGCCACTGTGGTTCGAGTTCGGTTACTAAAATAGGCTCATCAATTTGTACCCATTCCACACCCTCTTGTGCCAAAGTGATGAATAATTGCTCATAGCTTGCGACAAGCTCATCAAGAAGTGCTAATTTGTCGCTATTGTCTTTACTCTTTCCTAGCCATAAGTAACTTACGGGGCCGAGAATAACAGGTTTAATGTTGATGTTTTGTTGTTTGGCTTCTCGTATTTGAGCGATCAACACATCTGCATTGAGATTAAATTCAGTATCCGCATTAAACTCGGGCACGATGTAGTGGTAATTGGTATCAAACCATTTGGTCATTTCACCTGCAGCGATGTGTTGGCATTGGCTTTCTGCACGCGACTGGCCTCGCGCAACTTGGAAGTATCTATCTAAATCACCAGCGTTGTTATTGGCACGATCTGGCACGTTTCCTAGTAGAAAGCTGGTGTCTAAAACATGGTCGTAAAAGGAAAAATCACCCACAGGAATGTAATCACACTGGTTTTGAGCATGCCAATGTGATTGACGTAGGCTTTGACCTGTTTGTTGTAGTTCTTGTTGAGAAGTGCTGCCTCGCCAATAAGATTCTAATGCAAATTTAAGTTCTCTGTTTTTACCTACTCTGGGAAAGCCGAGGTTATGTGTTGTGACCATGATGTTACCTTTTATTCTGTGCTAAAAAAAGGCTATTGTAGAGAAAGGTATCCATGAGTAATAATGATGTTTTTTACATAATTGATAAGATATTCTCATGATTGAACGTTCCCATCTAAAAATCATTCAGGCACTGGCAGATAATGGCACGCTAACAGCCGCCGCCAATGCTTTGTTTTTGACCCAGCCTGCTTTGTCTCACCAAATGCGTTATTTAGAAAAGAAGTTAGGTGTGAGTTTGTGGCAGCGTGAGGGGCGGCAATTGCGATTAACACAATCGGGTGAGTTACTACTTCAGGTCGCAAGGCAGGTGTTGCCCGTCTTAGAGCAAACAGAGAAGACCTTGCAAGCGTATGGCGAAGGGCGGCAAGGTGTTCTCCGTCTTGGTGTTGAGTGTCACCCTTGTTATGAGTGGTTAAAAGGTATTTTGGCTGATTTTTTAGTGACCTTGCCTGATATGGATGTGGATATTACCAATAAATTTCAGTTTTCAGGTTTGGAAGGCTTATTAAATCATCACGTTGATCTGTTGGTGACTCCTGATCTTGTCAAGAAACAAGGTGTGATTCATGAGCCTCTTTTTAAATATGAGTTGGTATTGTTAGTATCTGGAGCTCATCACTTGTCTAGCAAAGAATTTATCACTGCCGAACAATTGAGCGATGAACTTGTATTAACTTTCCCTGTTGCACGTGATCGACTTGATCTCTTTACTCAATTTCTCATGCCGGCTTCCATTAACCCGAAAACAAAGGCAATAGAGTCATTAGATATTATGGTGCAAATGGTGGGCTTAAATCGTGGGGTAACGGTGTTGCCGAGTTGGCTTGCTGAAGAATATTGTCAGAAATTACCGGTATCAATCGTTCATTTGGGCCGGAAAGGCTTAACGAAGACCTTATATGCTGCCATACGAAAAGCGGATGTTGATGTGGCTTATATGAAGACGTTTGTGTCTTTAGGAAAGCAGTCTTTTAGCTCTGCTCATCAAGAACACGAAATAGGATTTCACGAATAGATTGAGGTTCAAACGGTTTATCAACAATAGCGGAAACTCCTGCCTGCTGTACGTTTCCTAGCCGTGCTTCATCATGTTCACTTGTTACCATTAATATGGGTACATAGGTATTACCCATTTCAGTGCGAACAAACTCGGTTAGTTGTTGGCCATCCATTTCTGGCATATTGAGATCGGTAACAATAAGGTCAAACTCTGATGCGGTTAAAATTTGAGCTGCTTCAATGCCATTTTGTGCAGTTTCAATTTTTTGAATACCTAAGTTTGTGAGTACACGTTTGATGTGGTTTCTTGCGGTTGAGCTATCATCTACTAGGAGGACATTAAGCTCTTCAATATCATAATTTTCTAATTCCATTTCTTCAGGGTCAATATAGTCAACAGTAGTGCGTAAAGCACGACGAAGATCTTCATGAATAAAGGGTTTTGGTAGGATTGCTACTACGCCAGACTGGCGAATAGGTTCCAGTGCTTTTATACTGGTTTCACTAGAAACAAGCATAAAATTAATACCTTTCAATGATTCCGTTGAGCGGATTTTGGCCAGCAAATCTGTAGCCGTCATATCTGGCAGGTACATTGAGCTAATAATAAGGTCGGGTTGATATTGGCTAATAAGACTCAATGCTTCTTCACCTGATGCAACACCGTCAATATTAGCAATGCCTTCTTCCTGTAAATGTGACAATATTATTTTTCGCTGCGTTGATGAAGGCTCGATTAATAAGATTACCAGTTCGGACATATTCATTGAGGACATAATATTTCCAGATACCTTATTTAGTGGGACGAACTAAATCGACTTCAACACTATTTCGGGTCTTTTTGTTTGTTAGGAATTCAATAATTGCTAGGGCAAAGTCCATTGCAGTACCGGGCCCTCGTGATGTCAGAATGTTACCATCCACAACAACAGTATCATCACAGAGCTTGATTTCAGGCCAGTCCCCAGCGAGTAAAACACCGGGATAACAACAGGCCCTTTTGCCGTTAAGAAGCCCCATATTCGCTAAGACAAGTGGTGCAGCACAGAGTGCCGCAATGGCTTTATCAGATTGGTGTAATCTTTTTAATAGAGCGTGAATATGAATGTCTTCATCTAAATGTGTCGTGCCAGGCATGCCGCCCGGCAAGATAATCATATCAAAATCATCGTAGATAATATTTTCAAGCGTAGTGTCAGCCATTAAATGGACACCTCGACTTGCAGTGACCAAGGTATTTTCCGTTAAACTTGCAGTAATGACGGTAATTTCTGCTCGTCGAAGTACATCGATTAAAGTAACCGCTTCTAGTTCTTCACAGCCTTCAGCAAGTGGGATAAGTACAGTTGGCATATTGATAATATTACCTATCGTCTAGGGTTCAGAATGTTAATGCCTTTCAATAAATTCAATGCTTCTGAAAGGGGGTAATCTTTAACGGCTAAGGGTGTTTTATCATCTTCTTTTTCTGAATTAGCTTCACCTTCTTTTCCGTCTTTACTTTCACCATTACCATTCTCAAGGTGGCCTGATAAGTCTTGTTCGCGCAGTAGGTTTAGACCTTTATCTGTTGATGAGATTTTAACTGCTTCAATTTCGATATCAGGCACAATACCTTCTGCTTGAATAGAGCGACCTGACGGTGTGAAATAACGGGCAGTTGTCATTTTCACAGCAGTATCATTTGTAAGTGGCATCACCGTTTGCACTGAGCCTTTACCAAAAGTTTTAGCCCCGACAATAATGGCACGATTATGATCTTGCAATGCTCCGGCAACGATTTCTGAGGCAGAAGCTGAACCGCCATTAACAAGCACTATCAATGGTGCACCTTTCAGTAAATCGTTTGGTTTAGCAGTGAATTTTTGGTTTGAATCTTTAACACGACCTTCGGTGTAAACAATTAATCCTTTCGTGATAAAGGTATCAGACACATCAATCGCGGCATCAAGTAAACCACCGGGGTTATTACGTAAATCAAGTACTAAGCCTTTTAATGCACCATCATTTTCAATTTTTAATGCGCTAATGGCTTCTTTCAGACTAGCACCTGTACGAGAGGCAAAGGTACTGATTCTGACATAACCATAACCGGGCTCAAGCATTCTTTGTTTAACGCTTTTTACTTTGATAATAGCGCGGGTAAGCTCAACTTTAAGCGGCTTGTCCTCGCCTTCCCGAATAATGGTGAGTAAGAGCTTACTATCAGGTTTCCCTCTCATTATATCTACAGCTTCACTTAGCGTTAGGCCTTTAACTGGGGTGTCATCTAAACGGATAATAAGATCGCCTGAGAGAATTCCTGCACGAGCTGCTGGTGTGTCATCAATAGGTGAAACAACCTTTACAAAGCCATCTTCCATTGTCACTTCGATACCTAGGCCACCGAACTCCCCAGAAGTACCTTCACGTAGTTCTTGAAAGTCACTTAGATCCAGATAGGTTGAATGAGGATCAAGGCCAGATAGCATGCCTCGAATCGCATTTTGAAGCAGTTCTTTATCTTCTACTGGTTCAACATAATTATCTTTTATGCGGCCAAAGATTTCAGAAAAAGTACGTAGTTCATCCAAAGGGAGATCTGGTTTTGCATTGGACTTATCTGCGAATACCATTTGCCCAAAAACCAGTGTTGCACCCAAGGTCGCACCAGCAATAATTAATCCAAAATCACGTTTAAAAAAACTCATATTATTTCCTAGTCAGAGACCTGTTTATGTAACGGGTTCTATTTATTAACCTTTTTTGCCCAACCATTTTAATGGATTAGTTGGGCTTCCTTTATGTCTAATCTCAAAATATAAACCAGCATATTGGTGTATACCTTTATCGCCACTTTGTGCAATCAAATCACCGGTGTTAACTGAGTCACCGACTGTGGTCAGTAGTGTTTCATTATTACCATATAAGGTCATGTACTGATCGCCGTGATCAATAATGACTAATAAACCAAAGCCTCTTAACCAATCAGCAAAAACAACCTGTCCCGGGGCTGAAGCAATAATATTTTTACCTGCTGGTGTGGAGATTAGAATTCCTTGCCATGTGAGTTTACCAAGATTTCGTGAACTGCCATAGCGTGCAAGTAACTTTCCTTTAATTGGCCATGTTAATAAGCCCGCTCTTTTTGAAAAAGAAGTGTGCGTAACGGGAGTATTAACGGCAGTGTTTTTTGTCGGCCTATTCAGTGAGTCTAGTAGTGAATGTAGGGCTTTTTCTTGTTCGTGTAGGAAGGACAAGCGTGAGTCCTGATCGGTAATTTTAGTCTCTAATCGTTTTAATGTGGCTTGGCGTTGTTGTGTTTGTTTTTTCAGTGCATCTTGTTTTTGCTTTTGTTTGGCGTAATGTTTTTGTTGTGCTTTTTGTGCTGTAAATAAGGCTTTCTGATCATCACTCAAATTGTTAAGCGTATTATTAATATTAAGTAACTGCTTCTGCCTTGCTTGGTGGAAGTAGTGAAAATACGTCGAGCTTCTTGAAAGTGTTGCTGGGTCATGTTGGTTTAGCAGTATTTTTAGATAGCTAGGTTGTCCATGAATATAAGAGGTACGAATTTGTTGATTGAGTGCATCAAGCTGTTCGGCATGGGATGACTGTTGTTGTTGCAATCGTTGTTCAAGCCGTTTTAATTTGAGGCTTTGCTGTTGAATGTCTTTTTCAAGATTGAGCAGGCTTTTGTTTAGATTAGAGACTGTACGACTCTGTTGCTTGAGCTGTTTGAATAACTCCGCTTTTGATGCTTTATTTTTATTTACATCTTGGTTTAAGGACTGAATCTCAGTTTTAACGTTTTGTAGCTTCTGCTGAGAGTCTTCTTTAGCAAAAAGAGTAAAACTGTGCGATAACACAATTAATGTAAATATTAAGCGAGGTAACACGATCCTTGAGCGCCTATTTTAATGACACAAGTAGGTGCTTGCTCATTTCAGCCGGAATAGGTAAATCCATTAATGACAGAATGGTTGGGGCTATATCTGCTAGCGTACCCTGATCGACACATTCCGCTTCTCGACCCACAAAAAGTAATGGTACGGGGTTGCTTGTATGCGCTGTATGAGGTTGCTCGGTTTTTTCATCTAACATAAGTTCAGCATTACCATGATCGGCAGTGACGATCATTTCACCGCCAGATTCTTTAAGGGCTGACCAAATGCGTCCCAAGCAATTATCAAGCGCTTCAACGGCTTTAACAGCCGCATCATAGTTGCCAGTATGGCCCACCATATCAGCATTAGCGAAATTACAGATAATGACATCATATTTGTTGCTATGAATGGCTTTAACAAACTGATCGGCAACTTCAGGGGCATTCATTGCCGGTTGTTGATCATAGGTCGTTATTTTGGGTGAAGGAATTAAAATACGATCTTCTCCTTCGAATGGTTCATCTCGACCGCCATTAAAGAAAAAGGTTACATGGGCATATTTTTCTGTTTCAGCGATGCGTAATTGAGTTAGACCTAATGACGAAACATAAGCACCAAGTACGTTATTTAACTTCTCGGAAGGGAAGGCAACAGGTGACGTAAATTCTTTTTTGTATTCTGTCAGGGTGACAAATGCTGACAGCGTGATATTACGTTGTCGTTTGAAGCTGTCAAAGTCAGGATCAATAAAGCTTTTGGTTAACTCTCGTGCACGGTCAGATCTAAAGTTCATAAAGACGATGGCATCGCCATCTTCCACTTTTATTGCTTGCTTCCCGATACTCGTTGCCTGAACAAACTCATCTGTTTCTTCTCTCGCATAGGCCATGTCAAGTGCTGCCTTTGCATTGGCGGCTTGAAACTCGCCCTCTCCTTCAGCAATAAGTTGGTACGCTTTTTCAACACGGTTCCAACGTTGATCGCGATCAAGAGCATAGAAGCGGCCAATAATGGAGGCAAACTGCCCCCCCCCAAGTTGTTCAAACTTTGCTTCCATCGCTTCGATAGAAGCTTGAGCACTTTTGGGTGGAGTATCTCGCCCATCCAGAAAGGCATGAACATAGACCTTTTTTACACCACGTTTAGTGGCTAATTCAACCATTGCATGGATATGTTCTTCATGACTGTGTACACCGCCCGGCGACAAGAGACCGAGAACATGAAGTGCCTTATCATTTTCTAGTGCTTTGTCGACAGCATCGGTTAATGTGCGATTGGTGAAAAATGAACCGGTACGGATTGCTCGACTGACACGGGTAAACTCTTGATAAACAACACGGCCTGCTCCCATATTAAGGTGGCCTACTTCTGAGTTGCCCATTTGATTGCCGGGTAAGCCGACACCTGCGCCAGATGCGCTGATTAATGTGTGCGGATAGTCTTGCCATAAATGATCCCAGACAGGTGTTTTTGCCGCATGAATTGCGTTGTATTTTGGATCTTCACTGTAACCCCAGCCATCTAATATAATCAGGGCAAGCGGGCGGTGAGGGTGGCTCATACAATCATCCTTCTATCCTGACGCGTCATTTATAAGTAAGCATAAAATACACTGTTTGATGGTGGCTTCTACTTAAATACATGCAAATCATTGAAAATGCCGTGTATTATATGAGCTTTTGTGACTAATTGCAGTCATGTACCTATTTGGTGAGTTTTGTGGCTAAGGCTGAAAATAATAATCTTATCGCTCACGATGCTGATATCGAGCGTGCAGCGTTTGCATTAAAGGCAATGTCGCACCCGTTACGATTGAAGATTTTGTGTGCAGTAGGTGAGAAAGAACTTGCTGTTCAAGAGATTGTCGATTGTGTGGGTACTACGCAAAGTAATGTCTCGCAGCACTTAGCAAAGCTAAGAGATAAAGAAATTCTTTCATCTCGACGAGATGCAAATCGTATTTATTACAGCGTCAAAGATGAGCGCACATTGCGTTTAGTAGAGATGATGCGCGATGTATTTTGTTCGAGTGGATTGTAGAAAAGGTTAAATATGGAAAATGTAGGTGAGTTTGTTGTTAATCATTGGATTTTAGCGTCGTCTTTTGTCGTGCTAGCTTATTTAGTGATGTCTGATTCTTTAAGTCGTAAACTATCGGGCATTACGCCAGTTGGTTCTGCGCAAGCGATTCAGATCGTAAATCAACAGAAAGGACTATTCCTTGATGTTCGTGAGAAGTCTGAATTTGCTAAAGAACATATTGCTGAGTCAGTCAACATTCCGCTGGCTAAATTAGCAGAAGACTCGTCATTGAAAGATGCTTCTCAACCAATAATTTTGATTTGTGTAAGTGGTCAGCGTTCACGAACTGCGGCAAAACAATTACATAGCAAAGGTTTTTCTGATGTGTATGTTTTAAGTGGTGGCTTAAATACTTGGAAAGAAGCCAAGTTGCCCCTATTTAGTTAGAGACGAAGTAAGAAGCGAATGGCTAAAGTTGAAATATATTCATCTGCAATATGTCCGTATTGTGTGATGGCTAAACAATTATTGGATCGTAAAGGCGTTGATTATAATGAGATTCGCGTTGACTTAGATCCCGGTAAACGTCAAGAAATGATGAAAAAAAGTCGGCAACGAACAGTGCCGCAAATATTTATAAATAATGAGGCCATTGGTGGGTACACCGATTTAGTGGCTATTAATCAATCTAAACGACTGGATAGCCTGTTGGCTCAGTCTTAAATTTAAGCTTTAAGGAAGTATCATGGCAGAAGAAAACGTAGCACAAGAAGAGCAACAAGCACGGTTTGTTATCCAAAAAATTTACACAAAAGATATCTCTTTTGAAACACCTAATTCTCCAGAGATCTTCCGTGAAGAGTGGAAGCCAGAAATAGATTTACAATTGGGTAATGAATACAAGCGTATTGATGAAGATAATCATGAAATCACATTAATAGTAACGGTTACAGCGAAAGTAGGCGACAAAGTTGCTTTCTTGGCTGAAGTGAAACAAGCAGGTATTTTCTCTTTAACAGGCTACAGCGACCAAGAAATGGGTCCATTAGTAGGTAGTTACTGCCCTAACACTGTGTTCCCATTTGCACGTGAAGTGATTTCAGATGTTGTTATTAAAGGCGGTTTCCCACAATTAGTACTTTCACCTGTTAACTTTGATGCTTTGTACATGAATCAAATTGAACAAGCTAAGCAACAAGCAGCAGCAAAAGCACACTAATTCGGTAATTTATAACCGTGTCAGATAATAACGATCAGCTCTTTCCCACTCTTGTCATTGGTGCTGGGGCTTGGGGGACAGCTTTAGCTATTGCGATTGCCAGAAATGGCAATGAGGTTTTGTTGTGGGGGCGGGATGATAAACATCTAACCGCAATGCAAGACACGCATAGCAATGAACGTTATTTGCCAGGGTTATTATTTCCTGAAAGTTTAAAAGTTACACCAGATCTAGAGCAAGCATTATCGAGTGCGAAACATGTGCTCATTTCTGTGCCAAGTATTGCCTTTTCGGGCATGTTGGAGCAGATCAAGCCGTGGATTCTTACTGGAACACCAGTGAGTTGGGCGACAAAAGGGTTAACCCCTGAAACAGGTCGTTTTTTATATGAAACAGCCGCTGATATTTTGGGTGATTCACATGCTTTAGCGGTGATTTCTGGACCCTCCTTTGCGGCAGAAGTGGCAAAAGATTTACCTACAGCGGTAACCTCAGCATCATTAGATGATAGCTTTAATCAAGCCCTAGCATTGGCAATGCACAGCCCTACATTACGTGTGTATACAACAAATGATGTCTTGGGTGTGCAGATTGGTGGGACGGTTAAGAATGTACTCGCAATCAGTGCTGGAATTGCCGATGGTTTAGGTTTTGGCGCTAATGCTCGTGCGGCATTGATTACCCGAGGAATGGCAGAAATATTACGATTGTCTGCAAGCCTAGGGGCAGAAACAGAAACTATGTTTGGCTTGTCTGGAATCGGTGATTTAATACTGACATGCACGGATGATCAAAGTAGAAACCGTCAGCTTGGCCTAGCCATTGGCCGAGGTTTAACCGTAGAGCAAGCTGTAGCTGAAGTAGGGAAAACCGTTGAAGGTATGCATGCTGCTCGTGAAGTCTTGATGCGAGCACAACAAGCGGGGGTTGAAATGCCGATAGTTGAACAAGTCTGCAAAATTCTATTTGAAGGTTATGACCCACGAGAATCGGTGCAAGCATTGCTTTGTAGGGAACAAAAGGCAGAAGCCAATACTCCTACAGTAACAGCGAATAATTAAAGAGGAAATTTTATGCGTAAGATCGTTAAGTTAGGCAGTGTTATTGCTGTTAGCATGATGTTAGCTGGTGGACTCACTGCCTGTGGCGGTGGTGGCGGAATGTTCACTCGTGATAAGCCTAAGACTGATGCAGAGATTGTATCAGGGCAAGAAGGCCGTACATTATGGGAATCTGGCCTACAGTATGCCAAAATCGTTGATCGTGATGTTGCGGGAGTTGCGAATGAGCATCCAGCTGCGATAAGTAGTGATGAGCTTCGAACAATACTGGCTTCTCTGTATATTACTCAAAAGAGCTTTATCTCAAAAAATAAAGAACTGCCATTATTCTCTCGTGCTGAATTACAAACACTGAGCGTTGCTCTTGCGAGTGGTTTATCTCAAGCGCAGCCTAATGAAGATATTAACTTTGTTAGTATTGGCTCACATAAGGGCTTAATTGCTAAAGAGCGTAAAACAATTACTGGTCGCGTATTCATAAGTGAAGGGCGTTTAAACATTGTTTTCGGTCTGATCCATGAAATTTATAAAGACAAAGATATTGCAACAGGCCAAGAAATTGATCGTCGACTTCATCCTCTGTTACCCGGTAGCCGTAAATCTGAAGCGAAAATGCCAATAAGAGTTGCCCTTGATTCTGGACAATCTTTTTATCTTGATCCTAAAACAGATAAAGAACGTGCTGATTGGTTGGTGATTGATATTGCAACCGTTTTAGCTGAAGCTAAAAAACGCAAAACGGGTGATACCAGTTCCGTAACACCTGAATTATTGGAAGATATTGCACGAAGTAAGCAAGAGGCTGGCAACTTACGTGAAGATGTTGGTGGTATTAAAGAAATTTTGTTTGAAATGAGCGATGAAATTGACCGTTTGAAACAGCAAATCGAAGAGTTAAAAGCGAAGCCTTAAGGCACACACTTTTTGCTAACGATGAAAAGGGAGCCTAGGCTCCTTTTTTATTGCCTGTTATAAACTATAACGTCGGTCAGCCAACTTGCAACGAGGTAATAGTTGTTCTAGGTTTTTTGATAGTGTTAATACTTTAAAGCTTTCACCCATTTCTGACGGCAGGGTAAGTTGTTTAAGCTTAGAAGCATAGTGAAGATGACTGAGTTCATTGTCATCTGTAGGAGCGAGTTCTGTGATGCCTCCAGCCAATAAAAAATCAGCTTGAGATTGAAAACCTTCAACATCAAGCTCGTTGTCCATTGCTGTTTGAGCTAATGCGGTGAAGTTAATATGAGCAGTAATATCTTGAATGCCTTGTAGGATAAGTGGATTATCGTGACCTTGGTGTTGGTAATAACACATGAGGGTGCCATTATCGCGTTGGGGGTGATAATAGCTCGTCTGAGGATAGCCATAATCAATGATAAAAATAGCCCCTTGCTCTAGGCTTGCAGCAAGGCTAGTGAGCCAAGCCTCGGCGGCTAAGTTAACTTCAGTGGTGTAATTGATATTACCTATTAAGTCTTGGATATTATTAGCATGTTTTGCTAGTAATGGCTGAGATAGATCCTCATCATCACACCACTGTAATTCTGAATTAATGGTTTCGATATAACGTTCGCTGACTCGTCCCTGATTAAACTGTAGGCAATGCACCGGCATAGCATCACACACTTCATTAGCGAGAATAACGCCGATAAAGTTTTCAGGTAGTGAGTCAAGCCATACAACACGATTAGCAATGTCTGGAATTTCTGAATGTAACAGTTTTTCTTGCCTATCTCGTAAGTCAGCACTTGCTTCAATGATGTAGTAATGTTCAGGTAACATGGATTGGCTTTTTAGTTCGGTCAAAATATCAACGGCCATTTTTCCGCTACCAGCACCAAATTCTAAGATATTGAGTTGTTCAATTTGCTTAAACACATCGTTAATATGTTGGGCTAGCGTACGTGAAAAAAGTGATGATATTTCAGGCGCAGTGGTGAAGTCACCTTGCTTGCCGATCTTGTGACTGCCTGCACTGTAATAACCTAAGCCCGGAGCGAAAAGGCAGTGTTGCATATAGTCAGCAAAACTTATTTTACCTCCTGCATCGACGATCTTTTGTTTAATGAGTGTTACTAATTGTTCACTATATTGTTGCGCTATTGGGTCGGGAACAGGTAATTTATCAGCCATAGTCATCGTTCTTCAAGGAGTTTATTGGGTGTTAAGAAATACAGTATTAGTTACCGGCTCAGGCCGCCGTATTGGCTTTCACCTTGCCTCACGATTACATCAAGAGGGTTATACAGTGCTTGCTCATTATCGTACGCATACGGATGAAATCCAAGTCCTGCATGATTTAGGTATTGAGACGATTCAGGCTGACTTTAACAATAGTGCCGCTATTTTGCAGTTTATTGATGATTTAAAAACGCGTTGCAGTAGCTTTAGAGCCATAATTCATAATGCCTCGTCTTTTAGTCCTACATCGGCAGATTTAACCGTAGCCGCAGAGCAATATGAACAATTTTTTAATGTTCATATGATGGCACCATTTTTAATTAACCAAAGTTTACAGTCATTATTGCAAGGCATCGATGGTAATCCAGCAGATATTATCCACATTACCGATATTAATGTTGAAAACCCAACCCCACGTTTTGATATTTATGGCACTACAAAAGCGGGCTTGCATAATATGATGTTGGTGCTGGCGAAGAAATTTGCGCCAGAGATTAAGGTGAATGCGATAGCTCCTGGCCCGGTGTTATTTACGGACCAACATTCACAAGAGGTTCAGCAACAAATGCTAGCGGAAACGCCACTGGCAAAAGAGGGTGGTGCTGAGCCTATCTATTTGGCAGTAAAAAGCGTGTTAGAGAACCCGTTCTTAACGGGTGTCAGTATTCCTGTTGATGGTGGTCGCCGTTTGTCCAAACGTTAAGCTATCCACGCTTATTTCAACACCTTTTTGTTGTAGGTCAAATGGATTATTCATTAGGTGAGCAATAATCTCATCGAGTAATGGGTAGAGAAAATATTCGTCAGTAATTTTATGTGTTGGTAGCTCAGCATCATCAGGTAACTGTATTTTCGTCAGGATATCTAAATCAGCAGGACGGTCTTTTGTTTTTCTAGCCGGATCATTTCTATCTCGCCCAAGTTGCACTTCAATCGTATTGCAGATCGCTTTTAAATCAACTTCCGCTTGTTCAGTTTGAATAAAAACAACAACATTCAGAAAGTCGCGGTGGCTATTCATGCCAATGGGCGGGATTTCTAATACTCGGCTTAATGAAAGTAGGGGGTGGTGTTTGAGTAGTAAGTGAATGATCTGAGCAATATTTTCATGGGGGTTGATATTGCTACCAATCCCCAGTAAATAGCCAGACTGAACGTGAGACATTATTTTTGACGCTCAATCACGATTCTAGCGATATTTTGACCGTGCAAAGCGACTGGTTTACTTAGTATTAGTTTGAGCTTTGGAATGGGGTAACTTTGCAGCAATAAAGCGGCTAAGTCTTCGGCTAATGTTTCAATTAACTGATAACGACTTGCTTCAACAAAGCTGACGATTGTGTTCGCAATTGCACCGTAATCTAAGGTATCGCTAATATCATCACTTTTTGCAGCTTTAGCAATATCCCAATCCATTTCCAAATCAAAGCTGAGGGTTTGTAGTGTTTCACGCTCCCAATCATAAATGCCAATGATAGTGTCGATTTGAAGATCGTTAAGAAATATTTTGTCCATGACTCACAACTAGATAAAGTGGAAATAACTGCCAACACCCCTATAATGTATGAATGTTGAATTGAGGTGCATCATACCATGCTTGAAACACTTACTTTGCCGATGATTGTTATTGTTGGTGCTTATTTAATCGGCTCTTTATCGAGTGCGATTATTCTATGTAAATTAGCAGGCCTACCTGATCCTCGATCACAAGGTTCTGGTAATCCTGGTGCAACCAATGTCTTACGGTTTGGTGGTAAAAAACTAGCCGCAACGGTCTTAATTCTTGATGTGGTTAAAGGCATTCTACCTGTTGTTATTGCGATTCTATTAGGCTTGGATCAAACATGGATAGCTGCCACAGCTTTAGCGGCCTTTATTGGTCATTTGTACCCTGTATTTTTTCAATTTAAAGGTGGCAAGGGTGTCGCCACAGCACTAGGTGGTTTTTTAGCATTATCACCACTATTAGCAGGTGCCATATTATTAAGTTGGCTGATCGTGTTTAAGTTGAGTCGTATCTCATCACTCTCTGCAATTATCGCGGCATCACTAGGTCCTGTTTATAGCCTTTGGTTAATTGACTCAATCAATGCACGATGGATAGTGTCAGTGATTGCCATTATGTTGGTGGCGCGACACCACGGTAATATTAAACGTCTATTATCCGGCGAAGAAACTCAATCGAAATAAGAAGAACATTATTATGGCATCACTTGCAGACCAACTTCTCAATATGGGCGTTGTAGATAAAAAGAAAGCAAAAAAATCACAACATCAAAAACGTAAAACAGCGAATAAAAATAGAAAAGCAGTGAAATCGGGCAAAGAAGTACAAGCCGATGTGATGAAACAACAACTAGAACAAGCGGCGCGTGATAAACAGGAGCGTGATTTA
Source organism: Gammaproteobacteria bacterium (assembly GCA_028598975.1). Taxonomy (GTDB): domain Bacteria; phylum Pseudomonadota; class Gammaproteobacteria; order Nitrosococcales; family Methylophagaceae. Next base: position 20,333 of record JAQRMU010000018.1, read on the forward strand.
GAGCTCAATAAAAAACGAGATACTGAACAAGCCCAAAAGGCCTTAGTAGCAGAAGTCGGGCAGATCGTTGATAGGCATAGCATTGAAATTTCTAAAGATGCTGAACTTGCCTATAATTTTAGTCATAACAGCAAAGTTAAAAAACTTTATATAAGCGAAGAGCAACAAAAAGAACTGACACAAGGTTATTTAGCCATTGCTGTTACCGGTGACAGTTACGCACTCATTCCTGACAAAATTGCTGAACGAATTGAAAGTCGCTTACCTGAATTAGTTATTCGTACACAAGTTGAACAAACAACAGATGAGAATGATCCCTATGCGGACTATCAGATTCCTGACGATTTAATGTGGTAAAACGCGATTACATTTCTTTTTAAGGCGGGCTTAATTCATCTAAAGGCCAGCGAGGGCGAGCAGAGAAAGTAGGCTTATCTTGTTTTACCATTGCTGATTCACGCATCGCACCGGCAAAGGCGATCATTGCGCCATTATCACTACAAAATTCTGGGCGAGGATAATACACCTCAAGATGAGGCATTGCGTCTAATCTAGCTCGCAGGGCTTTATTTGCACTTACGCCACCGGCAACAACTAATGTTTTATGTCCCGTTTCTTTTAATGCGCGTTTGCATTTGATTGCTAATGTTTCGACTGCGGCAGTTTGAAAGGCAAGTGCTACGTCCGCTTTATCTTGTTGAGTTTGTTCGCTATCGCGCCAGGTATTCATAGCAAAGGTTTTTAAGCCACTAAAACTGAAATCTAAGCCAGGGCGATTTGTCATCGGTCTTGGGAAATCGTATTTATCAGCAGTACCTTGCTCAGCTAATGCCGCAAGGATTGGGCCTCCGGGGTAATCTAAGCCCAACATCTTCGCTGTTTTATCAAAAGCTTCACCAATCGCGTCATCAATAGATTCACCTAATAATTGATAGTCACCGATACCTTGGACATCAATCAATAAGGTATGCCCACCTGACACAAGCAGTGACACAAAAGGAAAGGCTGGTGGATTGTCTTCTAATAAGGGGGACAGCAAATGACCTTCCATATGGTTAATCGCAAGAGCGGGAATATCTAAAGCCCATGCAAAGCTGCGTCCAATTGCGGCACCAACCAAGAGGGCACCCACTAAACCAGGCCCCGCTGTATAAGCTACGGCATCAATATCAGAGCGAGTAAGCTTTGCTTTATCTAAGACTTCATCAATAAGCGGCAATGTTTTGCGAATATGGTCGCGGGACGCAAGCTCAGGAACAACACCACCATATTCTGCATGGAGTGCAATTTGGCTATAAAGAGCGTGTGCTAATAAGCCTTTTTCGCTATCATAGAGTGCAATACCTGTTTCATCACAAGACGATTCAATACCCAAAACTCGCATATCAGAAGTTACCTAGTACATAATTTAATGTGACTATTATGCCTTTTTTGAAACAATATTTGATCTTTCTCCCATAAGTTTCGTACAATTAGGGGCTTTCCCACAGAAATTTGTTTAGGATTTATTAATGCCTTCAGTACGCTTGAAAGAAAACGAACCATTTGATATTGCTTTACGCCGCTTTAAACGTGCTTGCGAAAAAGCAGGTACAGTTGCAGAAGCTCGCGCTCGTCAACAATACGAAAAACCAACTACAGTACGCAAACGCGCTGCTGCCGCTGCTGTTAAACGTCACCAAAAGAAAGTATCTCGTGAAAGCGCACGTCGCGTTCGCATGTACTAATTCAGCATAAAGACGATTATCATGCCAGAAGAATCTAGTCCGTTAAAGATTACTATTCAAGATCAGATCAAAGCCGCTATGCGCGCAAAAGAGAAAGATCGTCTTGCAACATTGCGCCAGATTTCTGCTGCAATTAAACAATTTGAAGTAGATAACCGAGAAGCACTTGATGATAACGGCATTATCACGATTTTGACGAAAATGTGTAAGCAACGTCGTGATTCATTAACGCAGTTCCAAGATGCAGGTCGTGATGATTTAGCTTCTATTGAGATTGCAGAGCTTGCGATTATCGAAGAGTTTATGCCTACGCCATTAACTGCCGATGAAATTGCAGCCGAAATTGCATCTACAATTGCAGAATTAGGTGCAACTGGTCCGAAAGAAATGGGTAATGTGATTAAAGCATTACGTCCAAAATTCCAAGGACGAGCAGACATGGGCGCGGTAAGCGGTCTTGTTAAGGCAGCTCTTACTGCATAAAGTGACTTCCTTGCCTACCCTTTATTTAGGTAAGCGTGTGACGACAGAATTAAATCGGCTATAGGCATCTCGTCATGGCCGGTAAAATTCCCCCTCAGTTTATTGATGATCTATTAACTCGTGTTGATATTGTCGATATTGTCGATTCGCGTGTCCCGTTAAAAAAAGCGGGTAAAAACCTTCACGCCTGCTGTCCATTCCATAATGAAAAAACACCTTCATTTACTGTAAGTGCTGAAAAGCAGTTTTACCACTGTTTTGGTTGTGGTGCTCATGGTACTGCCATCGGATTCTTGATGGAGTATGAACAAATGAGTTTCCCTGAATCCATTCAGGAGCTCGCTGAACATGTGGGAATGACCGTTCCCGTAACGCAGTCATTATCAACAGCACCTGCTACACAAAATCTCTATGACTTATTAGATAAAGTCAGTCAGTATTATGTCCATCAATTAAACAACCATCCTCAACGTGCACAGTTTGTAGATTATTTAAAGCAACGTGGCTTATCTGCCAAAACCATTGAGCATTTTAATATTGGTATGGCACCCGATGGTTGGGACAATGTGCTTAAAACATTTGGAACAAATGACACTGCTCGTAAGCAATTGAATGAAGTAGGTTTGCTAAGTAGCAATGATAAAGGTCGAACCTACGATCGCTTTCGTAATCGAATTATGTTTCCTATTCGTGATCGCCGTGGTCGAGTTATCGGTTTTGGTGGTCGAGTTTTAGACGACAGTACACCTAAATATCTAAACTCCCCTGAAACACCTGTCTTTCATAAAGGTCGCGAGCTTTATGGCTTATATCAAGCACGTAAAGCAAGCCGAAAGTTAGAGCGAATTGTGATTGTTGAAGGTTATATGGATGTGATTGCATTAGCCGAATATGGTGTGACAAACGCTGTTGCAACATTGGGTACAGCAACAACGCCTGAGCATTTACAGCAATTAATGCGAAGCCCTGCTGAAATTGTATTTTGTTTTGATGGTGACAGGGCAGGTCGCGAGGCTGCATGGCGAGCTGCAGAAAATGCCTTACCTAAACTAGGTGGTAATAACCAGCTAAAATTTATGTTTCTTGCCGATGGTGAAGATCCAGATAGTGTGGTTCAGAAGCAAGGTGCTGATGCATTTAATACCCTAGTTGATAACGCTAAAAATTATTCAGATTTTTTCTTCGACAGTTTGGAGGCGAGAGTCGACATTAGCTCAATGGATGGGCGCGCACGTTTAGTTGAAATAGCTAAGCCCTATCTCCGCCATGTTCCCGCTGGCGTTTATCGGGATATGTTGGAACAACGCCTAGCAGAAAAAGCTGGAACAACAACAAATGTACTGAATAAACATCTAGAAAGACCAGCCGAGACACGGTCAAAAATAAAACGAACATCTCGCTCAACGTCAACAGCTATCTCACCTGTTAGAATGGCGATAACGATGTTATTACAACACCCAAGCTTGCATGCTGAGGTGGGTGAATTTAATAAAATTTCATCTTTGGATCTACCTGGTGCAAAAATATTAGCTCAGATGCTTGAAACGTTATCTGAGAACCCCCATCTGAATACTGCAGCACTGCTTGAACGTGCGCGAGAAACTCAGCACGAAGCACATTTTCAACAATTGGCGCAGCAAGTATTGGCATTTGATGTCGACAAGCTTCAACCTGAATTGAATGGCATTATTCAACAACTGCAACAGCAAGCTATAGAACAACGTTACGAATATTTAGAGCATAAAGGTCTACGTAACCTGACAGAAAGAGAGCTAATAGAATATAAGGCTTTATACCAAAAGTCTTAAAATTTGCGCAAACAAAAGCGTGCATTATTATGGGGTTATCGTTATAATGCCGGGCTGCGCTTGTCGCTAACAAACCATGAAAAAAAGAGGTCAAATGAAAGATCAACAGTCACGCATTAAAGCACTGATTACCCTAGGTAAGGAACGTGGCTATCTTACTTATGGTGAGATCAATGATCATCTACCTGAAGATATGGTCGATGCCGATCAAATTGAAGACATTATTGGTATGTTCTCTGACCTTGGAATCATGGTTCATGAAGATGGCATGGATACCGATGAAATGGAAAGGCTCGCTGAAGCAGTATCATCACATGATGATGTTTCAACAGATGAGGCCGCTGCTGTTTTAGCAAGCGCTGATGGTGAGTTTGGTCGCACAACCGATCCTGTTCGAATGTATATGCGTGAAATGGGCTCAGTAGAATTGCTAACGCGTGAAGGCGAGATTGTTATTGCAAAACGTATTGAAGCCGGCTTGCGTGAAAGTCTTCTTATGTTATCGACTTACCCGTCTTGTATTGCCTCATTTATTGAGCGTTATGCTGCTGTTGAAGCTGGAGATTTGCGTCTTAATGAACTGATTAAAGGTTTTATACTTCCTGAAGAAGAAACAACACCTATGCCAGAGGTGAAATCACCAGAAGTTGCTGCTGCTGGAGGAGATGATGAAGAGGAAGAGGAAGATGAAGGCCCACAAGGTGTTGATCCAGAAGAAGCGCGTGAACGTTTCCAAGCATTAGAAGTCGCATTCAAAAAGTTCCAAAAAGAAACAGATAATACGGATGCACAAGAAGCCGTTACACGCTTGTTTATGGAGTTTAAACTAACACCAAAAACACTCATCTTCTTAAATAGCTTAATGTCAGAAACTGTGGCAGTTATTCGTCAGCAAGAGCGCACAATTGCCAAGATTGTTGTGACAGATGCTCGCATGAATCGCCGTGATTTTATTAACTCATTCACAGGTAACGAAGTAAACCTTGCGTGGACAGATAAGCATATCCGAGCAAAAAAACACTATTCATCAACAATCAAGAAAAATCTAGACACGATTCTTACAGCCCAAAGCAAAATGGCTGAGCTCTCAGATGATCGCAACATGAAAATTGGCGAGATTAAAGAAATCAGCCGACAAATGTCGATTTCAGAAGCCAAAGCACGCCGTGCGAAAAAAGAAATGGTTGAAGCTAACTTACGTTTAGTTATCTCTATTGCCAAAAAATACACAAACCGTGGATTACAATTTCTTGATCTGATTCAAGAAGGTAATATCGGCTTAATGAAAGCGGTTGATAAATTTGAATACCAACGTGGTTACAAATTCTCAACTTACGCAACATGGTGGATTCGTCAAGCAATTACTCGCTCAATTGCCGACCAAGCACGTACAATTCGTATCCCAGTTCATATGATAGAAACAATCAACAAACTGAACCGAATTGCACGTCAAATGTTACAAGAAATGGGTCGTGAACCAACACCGCAAGAGCTCTCGGAACGTGTTGACATGCCTGAAGATAAAGTGCGTAAAGTACTTAAAATCTCTAAAGAGCCAATCTCAATGGAAACGCCAATTGGTGATGATGAAGATTCTCACCTAGGTGACTTTGTTGAAGATGTGAACGTCATGTCTCCACAAGATTCTGCAATGATAGAAGGGCTAAGAGAAGCAACACAAGGTATACTAGGCGGCCTGACTGAACGAGAAGCAAAAGTGCTACGTATGCGTTTTGGTATTGATCTGAATACTGACCATACACTAGAAGAAGTGGGTAAACAATTTGATGTAACACGTGAACGTATTCGTCAGATTGAAGCAAAAGCACTACGTAAGCTTCGTCACCCAACACGTTCAGATCAGTTACGAAGTTTCCTAGACACTGATAAATAAAAGTTTAGGGCCTATAGCTCAGTTGGTTAGAGCAGGGGACTCATAATCCCTTTGTCCAAGGTTCAAGTCCTTGTAGGCCCACCATATACAACAAAGCCTCAGCACTCATTTTAGTGTTGGGGCTTTTTTGTTAAC
>JAQRMU010000019.1:0-5122 GCA_028598975.1 Gammaproteobacteria bacterium
TGAGGTAGAATCATCGTAAGCCTTGTCTGTATCACCCATTGGGTGTTGGTGCGTTTTGTCACAAACCATTATACAGCCAAGGCTTCCTGAGTTTTAGTGTTTTCTATCTAGAGATTAGGGTGGTATCAACGCCCAGTTGGTTTAAGGCTGCGATTAAAACAAATAATAATAAGACCGCATAAGCGATTGAACTGGCAAAGTTTATAAGGATGGGGTCTAGATCTGATCGAACCATCAGTTTACGAACTAATTTAACTAACCATTTCACAGCAATACGAGCAATGATGACAATCGCAGATGCAAAGATAATATTAATCAACCATGCTGCTACAAGGCTACTTGATTCTGCTTCCATCTCTTAGTTCCTTTCCTCAATTGTTTTAATAATATCTTGGACTAATTTCGGCCCTTGATAGATGAAACCGCTGTAGATTTGAACAAGACTTGCTCCTGCATCTAACTTCTTGATTGCATCATCACCTGACATAATCCCACCTGCCGCAATGATCGGCAAGTTTTCGGGAAGGTGTTGTTTAAATTGGCGTACTATTTCAGTCGACTTTTCAAAAACAGGTCGGCCACTTAAGCCCCCTGCTTCATCAGCAAACGGTAGTCCATCAACACCGTCACGTGACATAGTGGTATTGGTGGCAATAACAGCATCAATCTCAAAGTTAGAGAAGGCTTGAGACAGTTCGTCAACTTCAGCTGACTCAAGATCAGGAGCCACTTTTACTGCCATGGGGACATAGCGGCCATGATGTTGCTGTAGTTTTGCTTGCTCTTCTTTTAATGAATTGAGCAGTTCATTGAGAGACTCACCAAACTGAAGTGTGCGTAAACCGGGTGTATTTGGTGATGAAATATTGATAGTGACGTAATCAGCATGGGCATACACTTTATTAAGGCCAATCAGATAATCATCCACCGCCTTTTCAACGGGGGTATCAAAGTTCTTGCCGATGTTAATACCGAGAATAGCATCTGTTTGAGCGACTTTTACTTGTTCTATTAGATGATCAACGCCGAAATTATTAAATCCCATACGGTTAATAATCGCTTCTGCTTCAGCGAGCCTGAATAAGCGAGGTTTTGGGTTACCGTCTTGTGGTCTTGGAGTGACCGTGCCAATTTCAACCGAGCCAAAGCCAATACTTGCCAGCGCTTCGATATAGTCTCCATTTTTGTCTAAACCGGCTGCCAAGCCCACAGGGTTGGGAAATGTTAACCCCATTACTTTAACCGGTGTTGCTGGTGGCGTTGGATAGAGCAATGACGATAATCCCGTCATTTCGAGGGCATTTAAGCCTTTTAGACCCAAATGATGTGCTTTTTCGGCATCAAGTTGGAACATGATCTTACGCATTAATTGATAAAACATTATTCTGTTACCATCGTTATATGGTATCCGCTGAATTTGCGAATATTTAATACACCGCCATCTAAGATTAGATATTGGCCTTTTATACCTTGTAGCTCACCACTAATTTCAGGTGTTTTATCAAAGTTATATGATTTTATTTTTTCTGGATAGTGCAATACGGGATAGCTAATCTCCACCATCTCTTCATTAAGCAATGGTTCAATCGCATGTTCGCCAAACTGGTGTTGAAGTTCGCTAATTTCTTGTTGGCATTCAGCCATTAATTCATCACGTTTTGCCGCTAAATCAATTGCATCAGCCGAGCCTCGGAGCATTTTACGCCAATCCGTTTTGTCGGCGACATGAGATTTAAAGATAACCTCAACTAAACCAGACTGATGACGTGTTTTCACTTTAAATATTGGAATGGCTTGCGTGGCACCCTGGTCTATCCAGCGAGTCGGTATTTGATTAAAACGAGTAATACCAACTTTAACACCAGAGCTATTAGCAAGATAAACATAATGATCTTGCATGCAGACATTTTCAGCCCACTCCGGCTCTCGACAGGTGCCAGCATCAAAATGACAGGTTTCAGGTTTCATCATGCATAGATCGCATTGGGCGAGTTTTTGAGAACATGGAAAGCAAAAGCCGCCGCTATAACTCTTCTTAGTCAGGCGATCACAGGCTTGGCAGTGAATTTCTCCAGCAAACTGAAACTGAACTTTCTGACCAATCAGAGGATTCATTTCAATATGCTGATTATCCAAGATCATATGATATGTTGGCTCCGTGCCTTCAGCCGCTAATGACACGCCCATTTTTGATAGTTGTCCTTGGAACTCACTCACTATTTAAACCCTTATCTCGTTTATTGAATTATGCCCAGATTAGTTCAAGGTGGATCTTCCAGCAAGTAACTTGGGTATATTAAGGAGATAGTTTAGCCTATTCTTTCAAATACCCAAGATGAAAGTCTTAAAAATGCGAGGTGATACACAAGCATCAAACAGACATGGCTACATATCTGATTTATAATCCGCGGTTATGCATAAATATAAAATAACGTCACATGGGGTACTGCTAGTACTATTTTCTTTATTGTTAAGTGCTTGTACAGTGCCTTTCACCAAGAAGGAAAGCCCGGCAGTAGAGCCAGAAACTCAGGCAGAAGTGCAAATAACACCGGCATCTACATGGCAAGAGGCCTATGGAGAACCTCAAGATTCTGAGACAAATACACTGTCAGAAACCCCGATTGTTGACGTTGAACCTGAAAATATTACACCGGCCCCTATTACTGATTTATGGCAACGTATCCGCAATGGCTACGCGATTCCATATCCCACAATGCATTCAGATACTGAAAAGCAACTAGCATGGTTTGTAAAACATCCTGAGTATGTTGCCCGTGTGGTGGAGCGTGCTCGACCTTACCTTCACCATATTGTTGATGAATTAGAGCAACGTAATATGCCATTAGAAATTGCATTATTACCTGTTGTTGAAAGTGGTTTTCAGCCTTTTGCATATTCTCATGGTCGCGCGGCAGGGTTGTGGCAGTTTATTCCTGGCACGGGAAAAGTCTATGGTTTGCAGCAAAACTGGTGGTACGACGGTCGTCGTGATGTGATTGAATCAACACGTGCAGCCCTAGATTATTTGCAAAAACTACATAATGACTTTGGTGATTGGCAGTTAGCGTTAGCGGCTTATAATTGTGGTGAAGGTACGGTTGGCAGAGCGATTAAACGTAATAAGAAAGCAGGAAAGGCGACGGATTTCTGGTCACTAGACTTGCCCAAGGAAACATCAGCCTATGTGCCTAAATTATTAGCTGTTGCAACATTAATTGCAGAGCCAGAAAAATATCAGATTACATTAAGCCCAATTGATAACTCGCCATTTCTAATCGTAGTGGAAGTGGGCTCGCAAATTGATTTGGCTGTTGCTGCTAAGTTGGCAGGAATTACAACAGATGAAATATACCAGCTTAACCCAGGCTTTAATCGTTGGGCGACAAGGCCAGAAGGTCCGCATCACTTAGTTGTGCCACTTGAAAAAGCGGAAGCATTTCAACAAGCACTCGCTGATTTACCTGCGAAAAATCGGGTGCAATGGACTCGTCATAAGATTAAGTCAGGTGAGTCTTTGGGTGTTATAGCCAAGCATTACAAAACAACGATTGCCGTTATAAAAAAGGCCAATGGCTTGGGGTCGAGTAGTATTCGAGCGGGTCGCCATTTATTAATTCCTATTGCATCAGGCGTACCAAGTAGCTACCCAATGACGGCAAGTCAACGTTTAGCAACACGCCAAAACAAACAGCAAAGTGGCAGTAAAAAAATACACACCGTTGTTGCTGGAGATACATGGTGGGATCTTGCTAATGCCTATAAAGTAGATGTTAAAAAGTTAACACGTTGGAATGGTAAAGCACCGGGTGACACATTAAACTTAGGTCAGAAGCTGGTTATCTGGACCAAAGGAAAAAGTACGGCCTCAAGCAAAACAGTTCGCTCTATCAATTACAAAATACGAAGTGGTGACTCACTCTGGAAAATATCTAAAAAGTTTAATGTCAGTGTGGCACAGGTTCGAGAGTGGAACGGCCTTAGTGAACCTACCTTGTTAAAACCAGGGCAAAATCTTACCCTGTATGTTGATGTCACTAAACAACATGGAAGTATTTAACGATGTTACATATTGCGCTCTATGAGCCAGAAATACCCCCTAATACGGGCAATATTATTCGGCTGTGTGCCAATGCTGGTGCTCAACTACATTTGATCGAACCAATGGGTTTTGTGTTGGATGATAAGCGCCTTCGTCGTGCGGGTTTGGATTATCACGAGTTTTCAGAAATGAAGGTTCATGCTGACTTTCCTGCCTTTCAATCATGGCTTGGAGATAGACGCTTATTTGCCTGCACGACCAAAGCAACACAAAACCATAATCAAGCAAACTATCAAGATGATGATGTACTGCTCTTCGGCCCTGAGTCTCGCGGTTTGCCTGCTGAAGTGTTAGATGCGATTTCAGCAGATCAGAAAATTCGTATTCCCATGCAAGCCAATAGCCGGAGCTTGAACCTATCTAATGCTACCGCCATTATTTTGTATGAGGCATGGCGGCAGTTAGGCTATAAACTGTAAGCTACAAGTGTTTCGGTGTGGTTTTAGAACAAAAACTACCCTCATCCCAACCTTCTCCCTCAAGGGAGAAGGAGCTAAGGTCTTAGCTTCCTCAAGAAAAAGGTTCAAATCTTAGCTCCCTCTCCTGTTGGAGAGGGCTGGGGTGAGGAGATATAGCCGTAATCATTCAATCTGCAGGCTTTTCTTCTTTCGTCATCCCAGTATGCTTTTAGCTGGGTTCTGCTTAAGACAATAGACTCTCGATAACAACTCTCGAGAATGACGGGACTTGTATTGTAGGATCTGCATATTCAAGTCGTTTGGTGTCTATTCATATTATCCATTATTTTGCCGAGCCATATGAGCTTTATAGGCGTTTATTAGGATCAAGTGATATTATGTAAGATTACATATTCTAAATTTAAGGAACGAGAATGAAAGCAATTGTCGCACTACTACTTCATGTAGCTCTAGGTATCTTTTTCATAATGGCTATCTGGCCGGCAATGAATGGTAGCAATGAGGGCTATACGGGCGCTGTTGCCGTTGTACCAGCAGTCGTTGTTGAGGAAGCAGCAGTCGATGCCGAAGCTGAAGCCCCCGTTGTTGAAGAGCCACAAGA
>JAQRMU010000019.1:5222-6863 GCA_028598975.1 Gammaproteobacteria bacterium
AGCCACAAGAGCAGTAATCACTAAACGAATATCAAGTTTAAACATGTTAACCCCCTGCTAAAGGGGGTTAATTTTTTGTAGTAAAGGTGAACAATCATGACAGAAAAAACATATATCAAAGGCAAGGACAGCGATTTAGAAACAAGTATTGCTACCATGCAAACAAAGCTGAAATCATTTGGTTTTGATGTGGAACAAGCATCATGGTTAAATCCTGTTAGCAATGTTTATTCTGTTCATATTCGCGATAAAAGCTGCCCACTCATGTTTACCAATGGTAAAGGCAGTACTGAGAAATCCTGTCTAGCCAGTGCCTTGGGTGAGTACTTTGAACGTTTAAGTTGTAACTATTTCTTTGCCGACTTCTACCTTGGTGAGCACCATAGCCAGAATAACTTTGTGCATTATCCTAATGAACAATGGTTTGATAGCTCGCAAGATGTCATGCCTGAAGGGTTAATGGATGAGTCTTTGTGGGACTATTTTGATCCAGAGAGAGAACTAAGCTCTGCCAAATTATTTGATATCAATTCAGGCACGGGTGAGCGAGGAATTTGTGCCGCTCCTTATCACCGTCTAAGTGATGGGAAAACGGTTTATATCCCCATCAACATTATCGCCAACATCTTTGTTAGCAATGGCATGTCAGCCGGTAACACCAAAAACGAAGCGCGAGTTCAAAGCTTGTCAGAAGTGTTTGAACGCTATGTGAAAAATAAGATCATTGCCGAAGGAATTTGCCTGCCCGATGTGCCAGAAGAAGTGATTAACCGCTACCCATTGATCAAACAGGCGATCACCGAGTTAGAAGGTCATGGCTACACACTTAAAGTTGCTGATGCCTCTTTAGGTGGCAAATACCCCGTCATGAGCGTTACTTTAATCAATCCTAAAGATGGCTCTGTATTTGCCTCATTTGGTGCTCACCCAAGCTTTGAAGTGGCATTAGAACGAACGGTAACAGAGTTATTGCAAGGCCGAAACTTAGACCAACTGGATGTTTTCCATCCACCGATATTTGATCTAGAAGAAGTGGCCTCGCCACAAAACCTCGAAATGCACTTCATTGATTCGAGTGGCTATATCTCAAATGACTTTTTCAGAAAAACACCAGACTATACATTTTATGATTGGGACCATGATAGTAATACAGGGGATGAGTTTGAGTATTTAAGCCAACTTATTCACGAGATGGGCTTTGATATTTATATCTCCGATTATGAACACCTAAATGTCTATGCATGCCGAATCTTAGTGCCGGGTATGTCAGATATTTACCCAATTGATGAACTGGTTTGGGAAAATAATAATGAAGGTGCACTGTTCCGAGAAGACTTCCTAACACTCAAGCAAGGCAGTGAAGAACAGTGGCGAGATATTTTAGAGCGCCTCGATGAGGGAGCTTATAACGACCAGACATTAGCCGCACCATTTATCGGCCTAGCACCTGATCCGGATACCTTATGGACTAGCGTGCGCCTTGGTGAAATTAAAGGCATGTTATGCCTTGCACTCCAAGACGAAGAAGCCATCGACTGGATTGACTGGTGCTTATCACTCGACCAAGCGAACGAAGCCACCCGCCGCCATAACTTATGTTTAAAAGCCCTACTCGCCATCAAATGGGATGATGAACGTGAC
>JAQRMU010000002.1:0-1621 GCA_028598975.1 Gammaproteobacteria bacterium
CCGCAAAGATGCACTTCACATGGTGAGTGCGTGGAGTTGTGGTCATGGTTTAGTGTTGGCTCAACAACGAGTCGATAATAAATCGAATGAAATAACAGCCATTCCTAAGTTATTGGACTTGTTGGATCACACCCTGAACTACCATATAACATTTTCTTTTCTTCAAAAAAAAGGCAATAAGTAATGTTACTTATTGCCTTTCGCTTCATCATATCATTAAGTTCACTTAGAACTTAACTTGACCATAAAGCCAGAATTTTTCTGTATCAACTTTTTTCTTAGTTGGATCTGTTTGAGCATTATTAAATTCACTACCCGCATTAAAGTCAGAATATTTAACCCCTACTGTATAGTGCTTTTTAAAGGTTTTTTGAACCAAAATATCAAATTCAGAACCGGCATCAAGACCTGCCACATCAGTTTCAAAATCATGGTAAACCGCCACAACTTTCGCTCCTAATACTTTACCAACAACAGTAAAGTACATATCTTCTAGACCTTCCTCTGGTGTAGCTAAAAAGTGGTCACCCCAACCTTGATAAGCATGATTTGTACCTAAAGGAGTTTTGAAACTTCCGGTCCCCTCACCTTCTTGCATTTCATATGAGAACTTAGCCAACCAACCTTTATATTTAGCCCCAACTTCAGCTAAGTAGTAGTTCTGGTCATCCATTGTGCCGTCTTTATAATCATCTTGTTTGGCAAATTCAGCTGTGTAGATCACTTTAACATCGTCACTGACAGCCTTAGCACCTGAGAATCGTAAACCAAGTGTCTTAGATGATTTTGTAGCTGCATCTTCATAATCGAGGAAGTAGCCATAGCCTTCTAATTTACCTAATGGTAAGCCACTGTATTGAATATTCACTAAATGTGAATCCATATCTGTAGTGCCACCCAAAATTGTTTGGATTTTATTGATATAGGCATAGCTTACTTTAGTATCTGTTAGCGATGTATTTGTTAGACTCAATGCATCGAAAGATTGATGATTTTGACGCCATAATACATTACCAATAAAACGGTGGAACGGTGCGCCACGATAAGTTAATTCTTGACGACCAAATTTAAATTCAGTATCAAAACCATTGTATTGTAAATACGCTTGATTAATTTCAGTATCATCAGGATCGGCAACCACAGAGTAAGCAGCATCACCATCTACTTTATTATTAAAATCTCCACCACCTAACTCTGAAACATCTTCCGCTTCAACAAAACCTCTAAAACCGTGGAATGCACCTGTTTTATAACCAAGTGTAGTACGAATAGTATAGGCATCCGCATCTTTTAAGGCGTTATTTTGTTCAACAGACTCATAACGTGCACGTGCTGAAAAGCTAACCTTACCACTTGTTAATGCTTCAAAAAATGCATCTTCTGCCATAACACTCGGTGCTGTTGCAAACAAACCTATGCTTGCAGCAACAATCGTTAATTTTGTATTTAAATGTTTCATTACTCTTCCTAAAGTTCTAAATATGTATTTAATTCTAATGTCGGTCTAAACCGGCTTCTTTCGCACCCTCTTCCCAACCTTCCGGAAGTTGATGTGCAATACCCATATGGCAATCAATACAGGTTTTACCTTGTTCAATATTGACTGAATGTTGTGCAACAG
>JAQRMU010000002.1:1721-5954 GCA_028598975.1 Gammaproteobacteria bacterium
CGGTCTAAACCGGCTTCTTTCGCACCCTCTTCCCAACCTTCCGGAAGTTGATGTGCAATACCCATATGGCAATCAATACAGGTTTTACCTTGTTCAATATTGACTGAATGTTGTGCAACAGCACGTTGGCCTTGTTCAACAAAATCCATTGATTCATAATCATGACAGTTACGACATTCTAATGAATCAGATGCTTTTAAACGCTTCCACTCACGTGTTGCAATATGTAATCGTTCAGCTTCAAATTTCTCAGGCGTATCAATCGTACCCAAAATCTTGTGATAAACCTCACGTGAAGCCTGAATCTTACGAATCATTTTTGGCCCCCAGGTAAATTAATATTAAATTTGAGACCAATAAGAGACCTGATAGACCTTTCCAGAAGGCTAATGGGTTTCTTTGCAATAAAGGCAGTTGCTCTTCTTTTAGATAATCCGAGTTGGGTTTTCTTAAATCAGATTCAAGTTCAGAGAGCTTTTCATATCGATTCTGAGGGTCAACCTGAACGGCAGTTCTGATCGCTTTATCAACCCAATGAGGTACATTCTCAATATGGTAATTAATGGGGGTGTACTTCAAACGATTAAGTGATCGTTGATCAGACGCCTTAGCTAGGCCATCACCATAAGGTAATTTGCCTGTAATCATTTCATAAATGATACAACCAAGAGCAAATAAGTCTGACTGTGTTGTGCCTGGCTGTTCAATTAAGTATTCAGGCGCGGTGTAATTTTTTGTTCCCAATAACTCTTTGCGTTCAATCGGAGTAGAAATATCAGCAATACCAGCAATTTTGGTCGAACCAAAGTCAACAATTTTCACTAATCCTTCAGGAGTAATCATGATATTACCGGGTTTAATGTCTTGGTGCAGCATATCAAGTCTATGAAAGGCACGAAGCCCAGAGATAGCTTGAGAGACAATATTTCTAATAACAGTTAAATCAAGTTCTGTCTGATCTTCCATCCATTGTTCAAGGGTTTTCCCTTCAATATATTCCATGATGTAATAAAGAAAATGACGTGGACGTTCCTGTTCAACCGTCCTAATCACATGAGGACTCTCAATTCGACGGCCAGCCCACTCTTCTAATTGAAAACGCTCAATATAAGCAGGATCATCTTCAAAATTAACCGAAGGGGTTTTTATAACAACTTTGTCGTCAGTTTCAGTATCAATAGCGAGATATAATTGGCTGGTCGAACTGGCATGAAGTTCTCTGGTAATTCGGTAGCCATCTATCACCACCCCTTCATATAATTCAGGCGGAAAGGGCAATTCTGTTAGTTTGGCAAAAACTTCGTCTGCATCTTGTGAGGGTAACTCTTTAACACGAACCAACTGGCAACTGATGTTATCTTGGCTATCCATTTCCAATGATTGAGCAACAATTTTCTCACATAAGGCATTTAAATCAGTTTCCCCTGTTGTGAGCATCTTTTGAATGGTTTTATCAGATAAATAATCATGTACACCGTCTGTTGAAATAAAGAACTGATCTCCAACTTCAACAGGAATATTTTTATAATCAATATCTAAACGATAATCAACACCCATTGCACGAGCTAGATATTCCGGCTCACCTGGCATTTGAATGCGATGATCATTAGTTAACTGTTCAAGTTTTCCATTGCGAAGTAAGTAAATACGTGAATCACCGACATGAAAAAGATGAGCAGTTGTAGACTTTAAAACTAGGCCACAAAAGGTACTGACTAGACCACGAGAAGAATCATGGAATTGGTTGCTTTGGCCGAATAACCATGTGTTGATGGATGTGAGTACTTTTCCGCCAGACTTCTTAACAGACCATGAATCAGGCGTACTAAAATAATCACTAACAAACCCTGTCACGCAAGCTTGACTAGCTTGTTTAGCCTCAGCACTACTACTCACGCCATCAGCCAGTGTAAAAGCAGCACCTTTGGCTGAGAGAAGGTTTAAATTATCAGGGATAAAATGACCTATCGAATCTTGGTTTTCTTCCTTTATTCCCTTATCAGAATATGAACCAACATCAACTCTTAATTTTGCTGTCATTTTTCGCTCCCCCAAAAAACCAAAACAGCCCACCCTAAAGATAGAGCGAGCTGTTGTAGTTTAGCTTAGTTTTTATAAATTAATGTACATCGATCATTTGAACTGTACCATCAGGTAGGACTTCAGCCATTTGACCTTTAGGTTCATCCATAAACTGTACGGCAATCAATGTCACAACAGCCGTTGCAGCAATAACAAGGAAGAATGTTTGAGCAGACACTAATGATAATACTGTTAAGAATGTAACCGCACCAACGTTACCGTAAGCCCCCGCCATTCCGGCAACTTGTCCAGTTAAGCGACGTTGTACTAATGGTACAACTGCAAACACCGCACCTTCACCCGCTTGTACAAAGAATGAACATGCCATTGTTGCTAATACAGCAAAGACGATTGCCCATTCAGCTGTAATCTGGCTCATTATTAAGTAACCAATAGCAAGACCAGTAATACAAATTGTTAATGTACGTTTACGGCCCCAGCGGTCACTAAATAAACCACCGACAGGACGAGAAACTAAGTTCATAAACGCAAAACCAGAAGCTAATAAACCAGCCTGAACCGCACTAATATTAAAAGTATCATGGAAGAATAACGGTAACATTGACACAACAGCTAGTTCAGAACCAAAAGTAGCAAGGTAAGCTAAGTTTAATACCGCAACTTGTTTAAATTTATAACGGTGGATCTCAGGAACAGGCGTTGTGAAAATAGACTTATTGACTTGGTAAATATGATAAGCCTGATAGAAATACAACACACCTAAACCAATGTAGATAGCTTGAGCAATACCAGCAGATAACAAGCTCACACCGCTTGGAGATAATTTCCATGTTAATAATGCTAAGGCAGCATATAAAGGAATATTCATCGCTAGGTATAAAAAGAAGTCACCTTTACTTGTTACTTCCATACCACCTGATTTTTTAGGCTTAAAGTAGGTTGAACCTTTAGGTGTGTCTGATACAGAGTTGTAATAAATGAATGCATAAACAAGTGCAATAGCACCTGTTGAGGCAATCGCATAGCGCCAGCCATCATCACCACCAAACATTAAAGCAACAGTAGGTAATGTCATTGCCGCTGCTGCTGAACCAAAGTTACCCCAACCGCCGTAAATACCTTCCGCAAGACCCACTTGTTTAGCAGGGTACCACTCAGAAATCATGCGAATACCGATAACAAAACCAGCACCCACAAAACCTAACATAAATCTAGCTGCTGCTAACTGCTCAAACGTATCTGCTAAAGCAAAAAAGAAACAGATAAAACTGGATATCCCCAAAAGAAGCGGGAACATAATCTTAGGGCCATATTTATCTACCAACATACCCACTACTATTCGAGCAGGGATAGTTAATGCCACGTTGAGTATTAAAATGGTTTTAACTTGTTGTGAAGTTAGATTAAGTGTTTCTTGGATTGAAATAAGCAGTGGAGCATGGTTAAACCAAACAACAAAGCTGATAAAGAATGCCATCCAGCTAAGGTGGAGGATTTTTGTATTACCACTAAATGATAATAGCTTTAGTTTTTGTGCAGACATCAAAAAGCTCTCTCTTTAGAACATTGACCAACATTGGTATACATGAGCATAGCTGGAATCATGCCAACTTTATAATGCATTGATAAGTATAAGGTTATTGATTTCAAAACCGTTTCGCATAGCACTATGATGTAACAACAGTGAGCACTTAAGCACCAGTACGGTGCGACACATAAAGCTATTTTTACGTCTATTCGTCTAGAAGCATCCACAAAGCTTACCCATTCCCTCATAGAGCGGGGCTTGCACTCTCCTATTTACAAGGAATATCTATCCAAAATGTTGTACCTGTTTTACTGCTATTAAATCCTATCCGTCCACCGAGTGATTCAATTAATGCTTTAGCTTGTGCTAGCCCAAGCCCCATGCCTGGGATTGAAGAGTTTTCAATGCCTAGGCGAGAAAAGGGTTTAAATACCTCCATACTTTTGTCTTGAGGAATACCGATACCTTTATCACGAATATTGAGCCTTAAGTTGTCTTCATTAGTTGAGGTACTAACTGCAACCGAGCTGTTCTCATGACCCCCAAATCCATACATAGAGGTTTGACGTGGGCTGAATCACTCAATTTAGAGTAATTTCGTGTCCAAGCGAGTGGGTTTGAGGGTCACGTTGCTCACAACTTCATTCGTTCTCAGCGGGTTC
>JAQRMU010000020.1 GCA_028598975.1 Gammaproteobacteria bacterium
TTCTGATACGTTTCCACCGGTATTTTGTTGTGTGGAAGTTCCTGTAGAGCTAGAGCCTGATTGACCTGCTTCAGCTCCCATAGATAAAATAACGCGACTGCCATATAAATCTTGAATTGCTTGTGCAATGATTTTAACATTGGCATTGAGCAAGTTAAACACCTCGATATGTTCACTATCACGCACAATTAAATCACTAGCATATTCCTCGTGGGTCATAATGCGATATGTATCGGTATCCGCATCATAGCGATACCATAAACCGGTTATACGACTAATTGATTTTATCGCACCAAGTACAGAGACATTTTTAAGGTGGATGGTTACTTCCTTTTTCGTAGCATCAGGTGTGGCAATAATATTGCTATCTGACAACTCTGATAAGGTGCGGATAACATTAATTATTTTAGTATCAGAAAACTCAATTTCAGGGATTTTGTTTTCTGACAGAGCCGGCGGTGCTAATAATGACAAACTGAAAAAAGTAAAAATAAGGGGGATATATTTGCTTAACATTTATCTCAACACCTTCATTATTCCCAATGTGTCAGCCTCTACAGTAATGCTAAGCCGGGAAATTTTTGTAATACGGATTGCTTGTCTTGGCCGTGATGGATCAATATTAATTTCATCACCTTCACGCACCATATGAACACGGCTACCACTAACCTGGATTAAAGCCATGGGGGAGTTTTCCTCTCCACGATCGATAAAGCCTTTAAATATTAATTGAGGAATTTTTATATTCCCTCGACTTCGTTGGAAACCCATGCCAAATGAACTCATACCACCTGAACCGGAAAAGTTTGACTTTGATGTACCGTTGGTACTCATTATCTGAGGATCACTAAAAGGATCACGCATAATAAGAGGTGGGGAAGCGTGATGGACTGGTGTGAGTTGAACCCAATCAGAAGTGTTGTGTTGTATAGCGCTTCTTGCTAGATCACTATTAAGAGTGGTTTCTGCCCTAGTAGATGAATGCATAACAATCAATACTCCCAGAAGAGACAGTAAAGTTTTTTTCATAAATATTCCTTATGCCGATGCAATGGTCGTGAAAAAACCATAATAAACATAGCCAACAAGACCACCGATTAACAAAATGGCGGCAGGTTCTGTCGCCGTTGCTATCGATTTACTAATACTTTTAATACGTTGTTCATAAAATTCCCCTGCATCGTGCATGATCGACACCATGCTACCGGTGCGTTCACCGACCAGAGTCATTTGTTGAATTAAATCTTCAATATAAGTTTTCCTAAAACTTTTACCCATATCTGCACCGCGTAAAATATCCTCTGAAGCGGAAATCACATCTTTTGCAATAGGTTTACAATTAATCAATGCGCCAATAATTTGAAGTGAGTGCACAACAGATATTCCGCTTTGCAATAATGTGGATAAACCCCATGTAATTTGAGACATAGCGTTGGCTGAAATCATTTTTCCGACCAAGGGTACCTTCAATAGGAAACGGTCAATTAACATCCGCCCTTCTGGTCTTGAATAGGTATAGATAATGCTACCAATAATGACAATTACAGCCACAACCATATAAGGCCAGTTGAATATTAAAAAGTCAGAAATATTCATCATTTGAACCATTTGTGCTGGCGGTGTTTTCCCCGTTTTTTCAAAATAACTTGCAAATTTGGGGATAACAGTTGCCATTAAATAGAAAAATACGCCAATAGCCATTAATAACACGACTACGGGATAGGTCATTGTCGAAATTAATTGTGTTTTTATTTCCGCTTTACGCTCCATAAAGTCAGCAACACGAAGTAAAGCAGGCTCTAATTCACCACTGGCTTCAGCACTACGTAACATATGCAGAGCAAGAGGTGTAAAAATGCTCTCATACTTTTCCATGGCCTGTGAAAACGATTTTCCGGCACTAATTTCATCATTTAAGTTAATAATGATGAGACGAATTCTACCTCGCTGAATGGTTGTTAAAATGGTTAAGGCCTCAGTGACGGAGAGGCCAGAACGAAACATTAATGCTAATTGGCGAAAGAAAAATATTTTTTGTGCATTTTTAACTGGCAAATAGCTGATTAACTGATCACGAATATCAGCCAATGATTCACCTTGTCCTGTATTACCACCTGATCCAGCTACTTTTATTTCAGTTGCATAGATCCCTTTTGACTGTAATTTGGTGACTGCGGCATCTTGATCAAAAGCATCAATACTGCCTTTTTTATTCTCGCCAGCCTCAGTTAATCCTTGATAGTGAAAGCGCATTAGATATTACCCATAAGAATCATCATATTCACAATGCTTCTTCTTCATCAATGCGACCAAGCAGGCCTAACCGTTGCAGTTCACTCATGGTCGTTAAGCCTTGCAATACCTTATCGCGGCCATCATGGGCCAAGCTGGTGAAGTGTTTAGCCTGTTTACGTAAAACCAATTCATCAACACCTTGTGTGATTAATGATTCCATTTCTTCATCTAACCAAAAGGTTTCAAATAGCGCTATCCGTCCTTTAAAGCCAGTACCTCCACATAGTGGGCAACCTTTTGGTTGCCACAACGTCAATACATCTTGCTCGGTCAGTGCTAATGCCTTTCTATCCTGCTCATTAGGTGTTGTTTCTTCTTTGCAGTTTTGACACAAGCGCCGCGCCAACCTTTGGGCAATCACACCTAATAAACTAGATGCAATTAAAAAAGGTTCTAAGCCTATATCTTTCAAACGAGTAATACTGGAAATCGCCGAATTAGTATGTAGTGTAGAAAGTACTAAGTGACCTGTTGTTGCAGCCTTGAGTGCAATTTCACCTGTTTCAGTATCACGAATTTCACCCACCATAATGACATCAGGATCATGACGTAAGAAACTACGTAAAGCCGAAGCAAAGTTTACCTTGGCATTCATCTGTACCTGTGAAATACCTTCTACCACCATTTCAACAGGATCTTCTGCTGTTAAAATATTTGTTTCTTCACACTGTAGCTGTGCCAAAGCGGCATACAATGTAGTTGATTTACCGCTACCAGTAGGACCAGTGATTAAGATGATGCCATGAGGTTGTTCAATGATCTCAGAGAACTGCGTTAATGCATCTTCCGACATACCCAGTTGCTTCAACGTTAATAGCTGATTATCTGTACCTAATAAACGAATGGTTACGCGCTCGCCAAATTTTGTCGGTGCTGTGGCAATTCGTAAATCAAATTCATCGCCAAGCGGCGGCTGGTAACTTGCACCACCATCTTGTGGCATTCTTGTTTCGGCAATATCAATGTTAGCCATTACTTTTATACGGCTAATTAATGATGCACCCTCAGCGGGTTGAAAGCGTCGGCCATACTGATGCAAGCGCCCATCTACACGTAAGCGAATGATATATACATCAGCCATAGGTTCTATATGTATGTCAGATGCACGATGCAGATAGGCCTGATTAAATACTTCATTTAATTCTGCAACAGCATCAAAGGCTGCTGCACTAGGCGTGTGCCCCGTTTCAACCTGCATGCCATAATCCATTGCGGCAGGCTCTGTTACACAGATCTGTACATCGCCTTTAAACAAGCGGCTTAATTGATTTCGTAATGCTGGATTGTCTGGTGTATCTGTAACAATATGTGGCAGTGACATATAGGCATTATCAACCAGTACGGGTAGTGCTCGGAACTGACGAATAAAACTAGGCGACATTCTGTGAATACGTTTTTCATCTACTTGAAGTTGAGATGGTCGCAAAAAAGGGAGTTCATTCATCACCGCATAGGCGTGAATAAAACTGCTCGGTGGAATACGCAAGCTATAGCACAAGGTAGTCATTTCATCACGTTGTACTCGCCTTGCCTCACGTCGAGCTTCATCACGCTGGTGTTCAGTAACCAGTGATTGCGCTTCTGCTGCATCAAGTAATGCTTTATCTCGAATCGACATAAGGGGTTATTTGCCTGTCAAAATACGCAAGGCATTTTCAAACTGGTCTTTTCGCTGTGTAAGCTGCAACGCTTGCTCACGTGAAATTAATTTTTCAAATACACGTTTGGCAAGTGCATATTCAAAAGTTTGATTACCTAATGAACGACCTGTTTCCATAATTGAGCGTATTTGTGATGGATTATGTTCACGAATTAAATGTGATACCGCATTATTAACCATTAAAATCTCATTGATAGGCACACGTCCACGGCCTTCAATTTGACGTGCTAGTGTTTGAGTTATGACAGCACG
>JAQRMU010000021.1:0-13871 GCA_028598975.1 Gammaproteobacteria bacterium
ATTATGATGATGGCTGGTTTGTCACAATTAAAAATAATTCCAACACAGGTAAATGTTGGATGAGTGAACCTGTATGGAACCAACTTGAAGTCGGTGATTGGGTTAGCTGTAACGACCTAAAAAAGATAAGTAATAAAAATTAATACAGTCGGACTATTTATTAATCGTTCTTGCTTGGTAATATCCGATTAAAGAAGGAATGAATGCAACAACGATGGATGCAACTGCCATCGCACTGACTAATATCAAGCTATGTAAAGTGAATACGTTGCTCTCAATATGCAGGCCGAAATGTGCTAACAAATACCCTTGAGAAAGGACAAGGCTGCCCGCCAGTAATCCCATGCCTAGAACAATACTGGACAGGGTGATGAATACGGCTTCCAACTCTATAAGTAGGAACAAAAAGCTGGGCGATGCACCGATTGCCCGAAGTAGCTGAATTTCTCGACTACGTTCACGAATGGAGCTCAGCAGTAACGCACTCACGCCTAAACAGGCTGCAACAAAAACCAATGCTGAGACTAATAGCAGTGTGTTTTCTAAAATACGCATCATTTGCCAGAGTTCGGATAAAGCAACCCCAGGAAGAATCGCCATCATGGGTTCATGTGTGTACTGATTGATTTCTCTCTGAACCCGAAATGTCGCTATTTTAGACTTAAGACCCAGCATAAATGCGGTAATACTTTTGGGTTGCAGGTCGGCCTGTTCAATTTCACTTTGGCTGAGTGCGCTACCCGGTATTTTAACTCCGTGCTGCCAATCAATATGGATCGCTTCAATGCCTTGCAAGCTAACGTGTAGGGTTTGATCAACTGGCGTTCCTGTGGGTTTTAAAATGCCAACAATCTGAAACGGCCGATCATCATGTAAACTAAAACTCGTTTCAGCTACGCCATGTGCTAGCACCACTTTGTCGCCCAATTTATACGCTAATTTCTTGGCTACTTCTGAACCTAAAACCACGTCAAACACATCATTAAATGCTTCACCTTGTTCAAAAGCTAAGTGGCGCTGTTTGCCATAACTAAAATACTCAAAGTAATCGCGCGTTGTGCCTAATACACGAAAGCCCTTGTGCGAATCGCCAAGGGAGATAGGAATAGCCCATTTTACCTTTGGATTAGCCGCAATCGTTTCAAAAGACTGCCAATGAATATTATTGGTCGGTGAACCGATTCTAAAAACAGAGTACAGCAATAAATTCAGGCTGCCCGTTCTAGCGCCAACAATCAGATCAGTGCCCGATACGGTATTGGAAAAACTATCTTTAACCTGATGGCGTACATGCTCAACACCCAGCAAAACAAAGATACTGACCGTCATTGCCATGATTGACAGCACAACTGAACCTTTTCGATCTAGCAAGCTTTGTAGGGCAAGTTTGGCAAACATCAGTGTTCTTCCTTGATGCGGTTAATATCACTTAAGGCATCAACCCGATTGAAATAGCTGGCGAGGGATAAGTCGTGACTCACGAATAATAAGCTAATGTCATTATCGCCCACAATGGACATCAACAGCGTCATAAACGCATCACGATTGACTTTGTCCAGTGATGAGGTTGGTTCATCTGCAATCAGCAATTGTGGCTTGTTGATTAATGCTCGTGCGATGGCAATCCGTTGTTGTTGACCAATACTGAGATTACGTGCGGGTGTTTGCCAATCTTTCTGTGCCATATTCAGGGTTATCAGTAACTGCTGGATTTCCTGCTCAACTAAAGACACTTTTTTTGTTTGAGAAAATTGACTAGCAAGGCGAATATTATCAACGGCGTTGAGATAAGGGATTAAATTAAATTGTTGGAAGACATAACCAATGTGGTTAGCTCGAAAGCGGTCGCGTTGCCGACTGCTCATTTTATCCAGACGTTGCCCCAAAATAGTGACCTGACCTTCCGTGCTAGCTAGCAAGCCACTCAAAATATTTAACAGCGTTGATTTGCCACCACCAGATGGGCCGTGAACAAAGACCTGCTCGCCCTTAGACAGGGACCAGGAGGGAATGTCCAAAACAGGTCGCTTTGGATCTTCTGGATAGGAGAAGCTGACATTTGATAGCGTAATCACCATTGTATCCCTTACGGCTTGAAAATAATGTTTAAAGGCATAATGTTACAGTGTATCATCACCAGATAAAACCAATTTAGTTTGAAGGTTAATACTGAACAATGATGCATTATTTGAAATTAAGTTTAATGAGCTTAGCCACACTGGCATTTGCAGGCTGTGATATAGCAGAGAATACTACGCTAACTGATACAGACCTTTTTCCCCTCGCTATGGCTGAGGCGGCAGCCTTTTCGGAGTCATCCTCTGACTCTGTTATGCAAGAGACTGTTCAGCCAGAACCTCTAGCCCAATCGGCCTTCAAGACGATTGAATGGATCGACTTAATGCCAAAGGCCGATTTAGAAGCCTTACTAAACCCACCCAGCTACATTAGTGAAGTGGAAGATGGTTCATTTGAAGACCAAATCAGTAACCAGCTTCAAAATGCCCTGACTGCCGCTAGCGATGATCGTTATCAACAGGCACTGGTTTCACAAGATATTGTAGTTGAAATGAATGATCAGCCCGTTCGTGTTCCAGGTTTTATCGTGCCTTTGGAGTTTAATGAGCAACAGCGTGTCACCCAGTTTTTTCTAGTTCCCTACTTTGGTGCCTGCATCCATGTGCCACCACCACCGCCTAATCAAATTATTTTTGTCAGCTACCCACAAGGCTTAAAGCAAGATTCATTGTATGATCCTTTCTGGATTTCAGGCATTTTGAAAACATCGCTTGTCGAAAATGAAATAGCAACTTCCGCCTACACCATACAAATGCAGTCTTATGAAATTTATACCGAAGAGTAGCATCACTTTTTGTCAGCATTTATTTGCGACAGCCTTTTTTTAAGCGCTTTTTGCAGCGCTTGTTTTGCATAGGGTTTCATCTTGTCCCATGACTGGCATTCTGCGCGAGTCCGACCACAGCCACTGCACCATCGGTTGGGCCCAATGAATTCACAGACATTGATACAAGGGCTGTTAGTCGCCTTCATTATTTCATCACTCTACTAAACGTAATGCTTGATCGATACTCGCTTCGAGTTGACGAAGTCTATTGAACTCCTCAAGCAGACGTTGCTCTAGATTCTTAAAATTAAGAGGCAGGTTACGAGAGCAAATATTATAGCCCTCACCGATCACGCTATAGCCCTTCCAACTTCTTATCCTGTCGGATTCTAGCCTAAGAAACTCTTGAATAAATTGCTGTTGTTGTGGGCAGTCTTCTTCTGCATGCAGATGAATAGGGAATTCTTTTTTTTGTATCTGCGGCCCTTCAATATAGGTTTCAAAATGGACGCCGCCCTGATTCTGGTTATACCAGTTAACTTTATAAAGGTGGAGGTAAGCGCCACGGTTATATATATCCCAGCCATCGTCAAACCAATTGGACTGCCTTAAATTTTGTTCAAGGCTGCGAAACACTTTTTTTATATCTTTCATAACTTTCTATTTGTATCCATGTAGAGCCAAATTACTTGAAGATGCAAGTACTTTTGGGTTATTTCAAGCATCGCTATCAGCTAGTAATACAGTCAATTAACTGATTTTCCCAGTTAGTATTTAGCGATTCAGAGATGATTTCAATTCGGCTTTCTGTGCATTTTGTTAAGGCCATTTCTGTTAAGCCATCGGTGGTCAGACTGTATGCAAATACACCTTTATTGGTAATAAAAACCGCTTTCATTCTATTCGCATTGATATTGCTTAACATGTCGAACAGTTTTTTGTAATCAAACACATGTTTGGCTGAAAAGCGCCAACCGACACTTTCAAAGCCTTCGCCATGATTGAGTGCTTTAAGGTAACCAACATCAGGGAAAGGCTGCTCGGACAGGAGTGGTTTTTGCTGACTTGCATGATGGTGATGATGAGCCTCATTAATGGTGGCAAGCGCTGTTGTGGCACCATCTAACACGTCTATCGATATTTCGCTATTTTGAGTAAAAACAACCCGACTACCAGGGCTTGCATTGTCGGCGAAATATTCTTCAAGCAGGGGCTTATGCATCGCCTGATACAAGTCCGTTTTATTACCAACCACCACATCTGCAATCGCAATCTGCTGTTTAAAAATATCATGGGTGGTATAACGTGGATCAGATAATTTACGCGCATCGACTAAAGTCAGGACTTTTTGTAAAGACAATGCGTCCTGATAATGTTCGGCAGACAGAACTTGCAATACTTCTTCGGGATGACCTAAGCCCGTGGGTTCAATCAACAAACGATCTGGTTTAGCTCGACTCAGCAACTCATTCAAGGCAACTTGCATCGGTAAACCCGCGGCACAACACATGCAGCCACCAGGTATTTCACGAATAAAGACACCTTCCTCTTTGGAGTGGCGCCCCTCAAATAAACTGCCATCGACACCAATCTCGCCAAATTCATTGACTAGCACCGCCCATCGCTCATTAGCTGGCTTGTTTTTTAGCAGATGTAAAATAGCGGTGGTTTTACCAACGCCTAAAAAGCCTGTGATGATATTGGTGGGAACGGCTCTAATAGCCGCTTGATCAAAGTTCATTAAATATCCTCTTATAGCCTGCAACCAGAGTATGATTCGCAGACACGACAGATTCAGAAAAACTGGTATATTCCAGGGCAACCTTGTCGATGGATGCAAGATTAAATTCTGGACCAATGTTCATCATCGGTGGCACATGATAGGTCTCTGGGAGATCGACGCCATCTACAACGCAGTTATGTCGAATGACGCAACCATGACCAATCGTGGTGCGAAACACCACACTGTTAAAGCCAATAAAAACATCATTTCCTATCGTACACGGCCCATGCACAATGGAACGGTGGGCAATGGATGTTCGTGCTCCGATAGAAACGGCAGCACCGCCTTTGGAGTGAATAACAACGCCATCTTGAATGTTTGATCCTTGCTGGATAACGATTGGCTGCATTGAGCCTGATTCATCCACTTCATCGGCACGAATGACTGCGTAAGGACCAACAAATACATTGTCCTCAATAATGACCTGACCACAAATAATGGCCGTCGGATCGATAAACGCTTTCTCTGAGACAGTTGGATAGTGGCCTGACGGGTTTTTTCTAAGCATCGTTATTTTCCTCAGCTAGACAGTTCTCAAATGAGCTTCAACATTGGCATCGATAACTAAAGATTTCATAGCACTTCTTGGCCCGTTAAAGCGGCTACTATCGACTCGATGTTGTAACGCATCATCTCCAAATAAGTTGGCGCAGGCCCCGTCATCTCACTGAGTGCATCGGAATACAGGTTTCCACCGATCACTGCATCCGTTTCAGAGGCAATCTGTGCCAATAAACGAGGATTGCTGATGTTTTCGACAAATAAGGCCTTGATAGCCTGTGACTTAATCTGATCAATCAATTTTGCGACATCGCTTGCTGTCGGTTTTGAATCGGTATTAAAACCGACCGGTGCAATAAACTGTATGTCGAATTCACGACCTAAGTAAGCAAAAGCATCATGGCTAGTCACCACCACTCTTTTATTTTTAGGAATGGCGTTTATTTTTTGCCAGAGCGCCTGTTGCAAATCTATCACCTTTTGCATTAACACTTGATTGCGTTGACTAAATTCGTTTTTATATTCCGGTTTAAGCTCAATCAAGGCTTGAGAAATATTGTTGATATAGATCTTGATGTTTTGGAAACTTTGCCAAGCATGCGGGTCAATATCATCATCTGTCATCAAGGTTTGCACGCCTTGACTGGCGACCAGCCGTTTTTTGCTATAACCGTTGTTATCCATCAGACGTGCAATCCAGCCCTCAAAAGCTAAGCCATTCATAATGACCAAGTCGGCATTGCTAATGGCAACCGCATCAGAGGGTTTGGGCTGGTAAATATGCGCATCACTGTTACGGCCTACCAGATTTTTAATCTCAACATGATTACCACCCAGCTCAGCGACTAAATTTTCTAAAATAGAAAAACTGGTCACCACGCGAAGGGCTTGTTGATTGTTGGCAGCGGCCATGTTTGAGAAAACACTCAAAAAAATCACTAATACAAAAAAACACTTTTTCATTTTCACGGCGCTAAGCCTCCAAATGACGCTTGGAAGTGACTCTTTTGATATAGCCTCCTTCACCGCCAAAAATTAAAGAAACGATATATAAGGTGCCAAGCGCCAAAACGATCGAAGGCCCCGCAGGCAGGTCAAAATAATAGGATGTCAACAGTCCGACATAACAGCCGGTAAAACTGAATACAACCGCAGTAATTAGGGTGTGATCTAGCTTTGTTACCCAAAATCGTGCGGCTGCAGCCGGCAGTATCATCAGACCAATCGCCATCAGTGTGCCCACTGCATGAAAACCAGCGACCAGGTTGAGAACCATCAAACCAAGGAAACCATAATGGGCTAGCGCACTGGCGATGCCCGAACGGCGTAAAAATAAAGGATCCACACACTCAATCACCAACGGCCGGTAGAGCAAGGCGAACAGAAAGAGGCTGATGCTGCAAATACTGGCTAACAAGAGCAGTGCGGCATTATCCAGCGCTAAGATATTACCGAACAGCACATGAAACAGATCAAGATTGCTATGCTTTATAGAAAGAATTAACACGCCTAAAGCGAGTGAGATTAAATAAAACGCGGCTAAACTGGTATCTTCCTTCAAATGCGTGCTGCGAGAGACCCAGCCAGACAAAGCCACAACTAATAATCCTGCCGCCAAACCACCAATGGTCATGCCTATCAGGGATATGCCAGTGATTAAATAGGCAATGGCTGCCCCCGGTAAAATAGCATGCGCCATCGCATCACCAGTTAAGCTCATCCGTCGCAAGGTCATAAAAACCCCGACCGGAACAGCGCCCAAACACACAGCGAGACTCCCTACCAATGCCCGTTGCATAAAGGCGTATTCAGTAAAAGGTTCAATCAGCTCCATCATGCGGCTTCTTTCCTGCACCAAGGGGCCGATTCATCAAATGCTTCGACCATACCTTGGGCGCGCTTGATATTGTCAGTTGTGAGCACATCTTGAGTGCTGCCAAAACCAATGGGCTCGCGAGCAAGCAGTAATGTTTTTGGGCAATGTTGGCGCACATATTCCAGATCATGTGAAACCATGACTACGGTGCGTTGATCCTTATGCCAGCATTGAATCACTCGCGTCAAATCGGCAATGGTTTGTGCATCAATGGCGTTGAACGGTTCATCCAATAACACAATCGGTCGGTCTTGCAATAACACACGGGCAAATAAGACGCGTTGCATTTGCCCGCCAGACAAGGTGTTAATCATACGCTGCTCAAACCCCTTCAACCCTACAGCTGCGATAGCTTGCTCGCATTGCGTCTGATGTTTGTTGCCAATGGATTGATGAAAGCCGATGCGTTGCCACAATCCGGTTGCCACAAGTTCTGTGACCGTGAGGGGAAATGATCGATCAATCTGCGTTTGTTGTGGCAAATAGGCCACGTCATCTGGATTTAATCCTGTAATCTTGCCTTGTTCGACAGTTCGTAGGCCGGCCAAGGCATTTAACAAGGTCGATTTACCGGCTCCATTTGGCCCAACAATCGCAAGCAGATCTCCGCCCTCTATCGCTGCACTCAGATGATGCACCGCGGGATGCTTGTCATAAATCAGGGTGAGGTTGTTTAATTCGATAGTCATAGCAATCCAGTGACGCTGAGTACCATCGCCCAAACAAGTACAGATAGGCTTATTGCAAAGAGTGCGCGCGCCGTTGCACTCCAATAAAATAAAGGTTTAATCAATGTTGCTTTCATCATGCCTGCTGTTCCGTGTTGGTATTAGTGAAGTAAGGCGAGCAAAATTGGATCTGTTTGATAGTCAGTCATTCTCTGTCCATTTACAGTCAGTTTTTTACTCGTCAGATACTCTAATTTATCGTTTTTACCTAGCAATTTTTATCCCCGGTGACTACAGTGAAACGTTACGAAAACGCGCCTGATCAAGATAGTCAAAATCAGCTTCTTCGACACCGAAGTTACTGAGTTTCAAACTATAAAAGCGGTCAAAATGATTTTGTACCGTGCGGGTGATATTCTGGTCGTAGTGGGGAGAGATGGTTTGAGCCAGCCCGGTCAGTTTATTAATGACCACACCGTCTTCCACCACTAACTGACCATTTTTAAACAGTAGAGCGGCATTCGCAAACATTGCCTGATAATCTGTTTTTGATTGACGGCCTGTAGTGCCTTGACTGTATTTATGCTGATCGTACACCGCAATATCAGCAATAGCGCCGGGAGCAAGATGACCTCGATCATGCAAGCCCAATAGTTTTGCGGCACTGCTACGCGTCATTACGGCCACTTCCGATAAGGTATATTCACGCTTCAATTGCGGTAATAAAGTCAGGGCTAACGCTTCCTGATTAACTAAGGTCATGCAATATTGGCGATAATCAGCATCCATCAATAATCGTAATAATTCTGGATAAGAAGTAAACGGTGCGCCATTAGGATGATCTGTGGTGAAAAACAGACGTTCAGGGGCTTCATTCAATAAAAATAATTCCAGACCAATCGCCCATTGCAAGGTATTGACAAAACTGGCTTCACGATAGCGATAAGGCACTGCACCGCCTGAACCTTCGGTTTCCGCATCCCACATTACATACTTGTTTGGACTAGCATCATTACGTCGGCTAAATTGCGCAATCACATCGCCTGAGATGGTCACTGTCTGACCAAACATAACCTGACCGACATCCATCGTAATATTCGGATACTTATGAAAGGCTTCCAGCAGTTGTGCCGCCGCCGAGGAAAAGCCTTTAGCACCCTCTTGACCATAGGCATAAAATTGCACATGCGCTAAGTGCATCGGCAAACCTTGCGCCGCTTCCATGGTGTCAATAATGCTTTCAACATTTCCAGGTATACCCAAGTTGTTGCAATGCACATGAACGGGATGTGGCACGCCAAGCTGACAGGTAGCCGTTTGCAGGGTTTGCAAGATCTGCCGTGAACTGACTCCGTAATCGGGCACTATATCGTCCAACGCAAACTGTCGTGCATTGGATTTAAAGGCATTAGCACCACCCGCATTAATCACTTTTAAACCTAGGCCGCGCGTTGCGTTTAAGGTCCAGGCAACATAATCGTTTATCTGGTTCTGACTGGCACCATCACGCATTAATCTGAGCAATAAATCATCATTACCCAGAATAGTTAGCGCAGCGGTATCCAGGATTGGAATATCCGCCATTTGCATATGCACTTCCATGGCATTGACCGGCAACATGGCCGGCTCAACCGCCGTGGTATAACCCATTTGTGCATAACGATAACCAGTATCGGTACTTGTCCACTTAGCCGTGCTGAACGGATGATTTAAACGTCTCGCCATGTGGCTTCGGTGTTGTTCGGGTAGCAACATACGCGCAGTATTGACATTGCCGCCAGCGATATGGGTATGAATATCAACAGCACCTGCCATCACCACTTTGCCAGTTAAATCATAAACAGCATCAAAATGTGCATCGGGACCAGGGTCAGCAACAATGACGTTATCTTCAATAAACAGGTCGGCAATATTGCCATGATAATTCTGCTTGGGATCGTATATCGACCCGTTTTCAAGTTTGATCAGCATAAATCGTTAGGCCTTAACTCATAAAATCTAACGTTAATAGCAAACGACGTTCACCATTACTCAGTGCTGGTGAACGATGCACTAGCCCAGCACCTTCATTACCTTCCCAGCGTTCGCCTTTGATGAGTGCAACATCGCCTGTTGTTAATTGTTGAATGTCGCTTGGATGTTGGTAAATTCCGGATTGCTCATCGGATAAACCATTATTACCTGCGCCCAATTTTGTGCGGTCAACATCTTGATGCGATAACCACTCCGTTGCTTGCCCCAGATAGCTTGTCACTAATCGACAAGGTACCTTATCGACATGAAAACGCGGACACATGGCACGATCAAGTGTGGTTAAACGTAAACCAACTTGTTTGAGGTCAAATAAATAGCAGTACATATCCACCAGCTCAGCTATATCAGCACTTAATGGATTGCTTGCTTGCGTATCACCAAGTAGCTCATCAATGCTGGCCTGTGCATTTTCTGCGGTGACATTGATTGATGCTTGTAATGTACGTCCTTTGGCCAGAAACTCTGCAATATAGTTTTGCAAATTAAGCGGTAAATCACGTCGCCAAATGGCAATATTGTTTTGCTCTTGATAAATGTCAGTAAAAATAGTCCGATCATCGCTGTCAGCCGCATATCGGTAGTCACTTGACCTACTTTGTATAACGGCACTCATGCGGCTTCTCCCCATGCTGGGAACGGATCGCTCAGTGTTGCCCAATAGCTTTTGCCTTGCAGTAGTTCATCATCATTTAATAAACACGCATCAAGCGCTTGCGTTATCTCGTCCTGTTTCAAGCCTTGCCCTATAAACACCAACTCCTGACGCATATCACCAAAAGGTTCTACCCATTTTTCATGTATCGATTCCAGGTATTCTTCATCTGTCGGCCACTGCTCTTCTGGCACTGCTTTCCAAAACATGCCAGCAAAACCATAACGCGCGATACCGCCCGCTTGGCTCCATTGCCCAACAAATTCAGGGCGTGTTGCTAGCCAAAAATAGCCTTTAGATCGAATTAATTTGCCGAACCCCTCGGTGTTATGCAGGAACTGATAAAACTTTTCAGGGTGAAATGGGCGACGAGCCAGATAACTAAAACTAGTAATCCCGTATTCTTCTGTTTCTGGCACATGCTCACCACGCATTTCTTTCAACCAGCCAGGTGCTTGCTGGGCACGTTCAAAGTTAAACAGCTCAGTACCAAGCACTGCATCAATATCCACATTACCTTGGCTAATTGGAAGGATTCGGGCAGCGGTATTCAGCGTTTTCAATATGGCCGTTAAACGTTCGATATCGGCAGAACTAACCAAATCGGTTTTGCTGATCAGAATGACATCCGCAAACTCTACTTGATCGACTAGTAAATCTGAGACACTACGTTCATCGTCTTCACCCAGTGACTCACCTGTTTCCTGCAAAGAGTGTGCAGCTTCGTAATCGTTTAAAAAATTAACCGCATCGACAACCGTGACCATGGTGTCCAGTGTTGCCACATCGGATAAGGAAATACCCTCTTCATCGGCAAAAGTGAAGGTTTCCGCCACCGGTAGTGGCTCTGATATACCGGTTGATTCAATCAGCAAATAATCAAAGCGACCTTCTTTTGCCAGTTTGCTGACCTCGACTAAGAGGTCTTCACGTAAAGTACAGCAAATGCAGCCATTGCTCATTTCGACTAATTTTTCTTCACTACGATTAAGTGATATTTCATTTTGTACAATCGAGGCATCAATGTTGATTTCACTCATATCATTGACAATAACGGCAACTTTTTTGTTTTGTCTATTATTCAAAATGTGGCTGAGTACCGTTGTTTTTCCCGCCCCAAGAAAACCAGATAGAACAGTGGTAGGTAAGCGTGTTTGTAGTGTCATGTGTTAATCATCCTTCAATATGTCTTAAGTTCACATATGATATGTTACAACATATCATTTTTGTTTGCTGATATTTTATATTTTTATTCTTAAAAAGCGTTATTGCTGAGTGTTATTCCTAGAGAGTTTGAAAGCAATTATGCGTGAAGTTACATCCGTTTTGTAAAATAGTAACGATTTATTCATCAGTCATTTTTCAACAGAATAAGCTATTTTATTAGCTTGGCTATCTATGAAAACCTGCTTTTTATCGACATCTACCTTAAGGTAAAAACAGTCTGCACGACCTGTATGACAAGCAGCACCTAGCTGATTAACCTGACAGAGTATTGCATCACCATCACAATCGAATGACATGGATACAAGCGATTGAACGTGCCCACTTGTTGCACCCTTTTCCCACAATTGTTGACGGCTTCGAGACCAGTAGGTCATACGTTGTGTTGATATAGACAGTAGCAACGCTTGCTTATTCATCCACGCTAACATCAATACTGTTTTACTACGTGCATCCTGAGTAATCACTGGAATGAGTCCTGCCTCATTATAGGCAAGCTGATCGACTAACTGGTCCAACTCAAGTGGCGGATCATCCGCTGTGTTTTGCTCAAGCTTTTTAAAATAATCGCGTAGCATTTGATTTAGTGACTATCTGGGCAAGCACAATCTTGTTGTCGGCAAAGGCGAAAATTCCAAAAATGCCCTATTGCAACAAGCGTTGCGCCTAATAATGTTAAGATTTTTTCGCCCGATTCCCCAATCGCTTCTTCACCTAATACCACGGCCAAAACAAGCAGTGCGAGACCCGCTCCACCTATCAGCAATAATCGGAAATGTTTATGCCGTTTACAGCCCATAGTTAAGGCATAGATACTGGTTGGAATAACCGCCAACACCATCCAGTAGTGAAAGGCCTCGTTATCAAGTTGTAGTGCGGCTAAGCTAGGCAGTAATGTCAATATCACTGGCAAAGCGAGACAATGAATTGCACATAGCAATGATAGGCTGATCGATAATTTATCCGTTATTGTTTGTAGTGTTTCCACTTAATTCTTACCTTTTAATTGTGTTCAGAAGGGGCTCTTTAAGCTGCTACCGTTATGCAGTCATTACAGATACAATTCATTTCAAGTTGAGGGCTAACTAGTTGAAAGCCTGCATGTTCGACCGATTGTTGGAGTTCGTTCATGGTTGATTGATTAATGCTGATTTCTTTGACTTTATTACAGTCTCCACAAATCAGAAACTGAGGTATGCCATGAGCATGATCACAAGTAATATGAGAACAGGCGACGTATTTATTGGCCAACTTCAATTTGTGAACTAGGCGCTCACCTTCAAGAAACTCCAGAATTCGATACACCGACATGGCGGGTATAGTTTCCCCAAATACGGTTTTACAAAAATCAATAAGTTCATAGGCAGATAACGCTTTATCTGAACGAATTAAGCCTGAAAGCACTTGTTTTCGTTTATTAGTCAAGCGTGCGCCATGTGCTTTGCAATGCTGCTCGGCATGGCTAAGTATTTCATTTACACTGCTCATTTTGTTTACCTCAAGCTAATTATTCTTTTTTCAGTGCTAAGCGTTTGTCCGCCTTGCTGCTTTTCAGTGATCCATTGAGCTTGAATTTTCTCAATGCCTGGAAATACATCAAAAAGCGCAACTGTAATTGAAGACAAGTTCGCTACGCTTTCACAGTTGTAGTGATAGTGTGCGATAATATCACTGTGATTATCTTCGTTTTCGTGGTCATGATGTTCAGCTTCATGTCCATGAGTATCATCACTGTCTAATACGCTCGATACATCAATATCTGAATCAGTGAGCGCACAATGTCCGTCAGAAAACGAGAAAAGCAATTCAGCTTCGCTTAGTTGTAATAGCACATTTTCAACGCTAGCAATATCGTCCTTTGAATGTGCTTTATGCTCAAATCCAAGTAAATTCATCGCTGGGGATTTTAATTGAATTTCAAGCATATTACCTTCTATTGCTAAAGTCAGCTCAGATAGACCATGTACATGAGCATCGAGATCGCTAACTGGCTCCTGAATAGTGTCAGCATAGACAGCCTGACTTGTAAAAAAGAGTATTAACGTGATGATTTTCATCAGTCTTGATATCTGCATTTAAGGATTCCTTTTGTAGTACACATCATTGTATTAAACTGTTTAACCACAAGGTAAGTGCAGGGTTTCCTCATGTCACTGACGATAATGTTCGCTTTCTTAATTCTGTGTTAACTGCTTTATATGTAAGATATGTTACAACATAACATTATTATTTTCCAGCATCTTATTTACTCATGTTGTGGCGTAAAAAGGCGAGGGGGCAAATAGTTA
>JAQRMU010000021.1:13971-16191 GCA_028598975.1 Gammaproteobacteria bacterium
CCTGATCTCCATGAGCAGAATAGAAGGGAGATATATCGTAAACATCAGCAAAACATGAAAGCATGTCCAATTCGTCATCAACAAGCTTTCTGCCAACTGACCCCGATGATTGAAATCCTGTAATCAGAATACTATTTGACGCGGAGCCTTTCATCATTTCAAAATAGTCCTGTGACGCTCCGTTGTCGCACATCCCTGATGTGGCTAATATAATATCTGCTTCTTGTAACAGTTTGTCTTTATTCCCACCAGAGGGTGTCATAAACTTAATACATCCAAATTTAGACACGCCACGTTCAGCTAAACCTTTAAAAATATTGGCTACTTTATCTGCTTCTATACCAAGCCTTAATGGCAGTTCATTATTAAGGTACTGATATTTTTCGTTCTTAAGCTTCTTAGATAACTGGCGAGCATATACAGCGTTTAGTTTGTTACTTAAACCACTATGACATAAAACTATTATCTGCCTATCATCCCTATCCCATTTAATTTCCTGACGTCTAATGGATGCATCAAGAACACAAAGATCTGCAATTAACTCCTGCATTCTATGAAATGCAAACACTGGAATTAAAACTTTGCCACGTTTCTGATTCAACGTTGTATTTAATCTGCTTCCTAGCTCAGTAATCCGAACCTATGAACTCTGTGATTCACGAACTATAGCCCCATAGGTATCCATTCCTCCACTCTATTACACGCTAGAAATATAACTTAAACTCACAACAAAAGGTCACGAACTATTGAAAAAAACTAGACCAAAAGTCGTTAATGGACTACACTCATATTCCATATGGAGAAGAGCTATGAACATATCAGAGTCAGTTAACAATAAAATTAAACGAATGAAACCAGGGAAGCTGTTTTCTTATCAAGACTTTTCAAGCTATTCAGATCATAGTGCTGCCATAATAAAAGCAATTAGTCGTCACTCTAAAGACTTAGGCCTAATCAAGGTCAAAAAAGGGCTGTATTACAAAGAAGCTAAAGGTGCTTTCGGGTCGATGGCACCCAAAGATTCTGATGTTATCAATTATTTTTCACGTAACAATAATAAAACCGTGGGATATATTACAGGCCTAGCCTTATATCACCGCTGGGGATTAACCACTCAAATTCCAGCTGAAATTACAATTGCAACATCAAAAAACAAGCGCGAAAAAATTGAACTGTCAGGTCTTAGAATTACAACTATTCCTGCTCCAGATAAAGTAACAGATAATACAATTCCACTACTTCAGTTTCTAGACATTCTGAAGCATGTTGATCGTATTCCAGATACCACAACAGAAGATGTTATTATCAAGCTAGTCAAAAGACTCACCACTTATAGTCCACAACAGGTTGAAACGATGGAAAATATTGCCATTCGTTCATACAGTGCTAAAACAAAAGCATTATTAGGCAGCTTTTTAGAAACATACTTAAACCATTTCAGCACTAAACTACATAAAACGTTAAACCCTACATCAAGTTATAAAATAACGGTAACTAATACATTACAAATAAAACAAAAGCACTGGCATTTAAATATTAGTAGAAATTCACCCCAAGGAATGAAAAATGCGACTTCATAATGATCTCAAAGTGCTTGAAGAAGCAATACGAGCAACCGCAGTACACTTTTCATTACCAGTAACGTATATCGAAAAAGATTACTGGGTTACCAGAGCACTAAAAGCACTTGCAGGTTCAGCTATTAATGAGGAAGTCGTTTTCAAAGGTGGTACATCACTCAGCAAAGCCTACAAACTAATTTCTAGGTTTTCAGAAGATATTGATATTGCAATATTAACAACACATTTAAGCGCTAGCCAAACTGCTAAGAAAGTAAAAAAAGCCAGCAAGATAGTTGCCGCTATCTATGATGAAATACCCTCTAATGATACATCTAAAAACTCTAACTTTAGAAAGGTTCGCTTTGCTTATCCGCGTATTGATGATGCCGTTGTCGAAGGTCAAGTTGCCGATAGTATTCTATTAGAAATAAATGCATTCGCAGATCCTGAACCTTACAGAAAAATGCCCATTTCTAGTTATATCTCAGATTTTCTACTCGCCACTGATCAATCAAAAGCGATTACTCAATATGAGCTGGCACCTTTTGAAATGAATATCTTATGCACATCTCGAACACTCTGTGAAAAAATAATGGGGCTAGTAAAAGCATCTTATGGTGATAATCACGTATCTCAATTAAATAGCAAAATACGTCAT
>JAQRMU010000022.1 GCA_028598975.1 Gammaproteobacteria bacterium
AAGTAAGTAAGGGAAAGATAATGGGGATAGGCTACTTTAATTGACTAATTTTAGTAAAAATAAAAACACCTAACAAACACTTTCAGCGGACTGCTAACGCAGCCGTTGAAGTGAGGCGTTAGGCAACAGAAAATTGTAATTCGAGAACTGATGGGTTACAATTTAAGTCATGATAAAAAGCTTTATTCACAAGGGTTTGGGGAAATTCTACCAAACAGGTAGTAAGGCTGGTATTCAAGCAAAGCATTCAGAACGTTTACGTTTAATTCTTGCTCAGCTAAACCAAGCAAAAACCATTCAAGATATGGATATTCCTTTTCTTAAGCTTCATGAATTAAAAGGTGATAGAAAAGGGGTATGGTCAGTAACAGTTCAAACTAATTGGCGTATTACTTTTCGGTTTTCTGAAGGGGATATCGAAATTGTAAATTATGAGGATTACCATTAGGAGGTATTATGAAAATGTATAATCCACCTCATCCAGGGGAAATTATAAAAGGGTTATGGTTAGAGCCAGCAAACATAAGTATTACAGATGCAGCTAAAGCCCTAGCTGTCAGTAGGAAAACATTATCAAAAATAATTAATGGAAATGGAAATGTAACACCAGAAATGGCTGTTAGGTTATCAATTACTTTAGGTGCTAGCCCTGAAAGTTGGATGGGGCACCAGGTTACATATGATCTTTGGCAAATTGAACAGCATAAATCTGAATTAGGCGTGCATGTGTTAAATGTTGCCTAACCAAAAAATCCAGCTGACCATTTAAAGCGTCATAATTTTTGCTGTTCGCAAAAAGCCATGCCACTTTAAATTGCATCTGATTTAGGCGTTACACCTTTAAAAAAACATACAAATAGAGCACACTCGGGCTGAGGACAGGCCTACTGATGAAAATTCAATCAGCACAGGTATATAATTGAGCAATTACTATTCTGGAGCATGAAGAATGATTATATCCCCTGTTACCGAATTACTAGAATCAAACTCAATTCCATTTAGTGTTGTCGTCATTCCTCTCACCGAAGATAAAAAACCCATTCGCAATTTAGAGGAGTTACTTCAATCTAAGGGACGCGATCCACAATCAGTTGTACGTAGTTTATTATTCAAAACACCTTCAGATGATTATGTACTGCTCGCTATCGCCGGAGCTGACCGCGTAGATTGGGGGACATTACGAAAACACCTTGGTGAACGAAAACTAAGAATGGCTGAATTTGATGAAATTGAAGATGCCACAGGCTATATTGTCGGTGCTGTGCCACCCATTGCTTTACCGGATAATGTGCGTATTGTCGTTGACGATAGTGTGTTGGCTTTTGATACTGTCATTATTGGTAGTGGCGTTTTAGGCTATGCTTTATCGCTATCACGTGCACGCTTACTGTCATTATTAGATGATGCCGATAAAGGAGACTTTTCAAAAGAATAAGTAAGGTTCGTCTATAACCATCGCCTAACAGATTGCTTATAGTCTCGATACTGTTGGCCAAACTTCTGTTCTAATACTTTCTCTTCAGGAATTATTTGCTGTACGGTTAATATGACAACAAATAATGGCAGAACAATAAAAGAAGACACACTGCCCAGCACGATTGCCCAGCCTACAAGCACTAATAATAAACCGAGGTACATTGGATTTCTGGTTAAACGATACATTCCTGTTATCACCAATCTATTCGCTTTTTCAGGATGAAGTGGATTTATTGAGGTATGAGCACGAAAAAATTGCATCAATGAAAAACCATCAGTAAATAGTGCAATAAGTATTACTAGAAAGCCAAATTGATGCCATGGGGCTGTCACAATATAAGCGATAGGAAGAAAGTGATTTAACAGCCACATCAAGCCAGCCATCATTAGCATATAAACTGGAGGAGGTATTTTCAGTTTTAACATGTTGTTTTCATTCTCACCGTTAGAATTACTATGCATAAACAATCATTAAGACCCTTTACCTCCTAAATAACTTGAAGATATAGATAAGTCATATGCTTCTATATTTTTTTGGCATACGCATCTCAATCCTTAATTTTATTTCCTCACCCCAGCCCTCTCCAACAGGAGAGGGAGCTTTACCCCTTTCTCCCTTGAGGGAGAAGGCTGGGATGAGGGGGACCGTTTTAATAACGCTAAAATAAAGATTTATCAATCCCAGCTTGGCAACGCTAACAACTGCATATTGAATGATTATGAGTATATAAAAAACGCCTACTTTCCATCTAATAAACTAGCCAAGCCAGTTTCTCGTTGATGACCTGTTATAACTGTTTTATTCAATATGACATCACTACTTAATAGCGTAACGTGCTGTTTAGCTCGTGTAATGGCAGTATAAAGAAGCTCTCTCGTTAATAAAGCGCTCTCTTCTTCTGGTAGTAATACGCTCACACTATCAAACTCAGAACCTTGGCTTTTGTGTATTGTTATTGCAAAGGCGGTTTCATGTGCTGGCAAGCGTGATAAATTAATCCAACGTACGCTATTATCAACGCTAAAGCAGGCTCTTAACACGCCTTGATCATCATATAAAACAAGCCCTGTATCACCATTAAATAACTGTTGGCGATAATCGTTCTGAGTCACCATAATGGGACGACCATGATAAAAAGGCTGGTGCGTTTTCCAGCCTTGTTTCTGCAATGCTCTTTCCATCAACTCATTAATAGATGTGACCGATTGTGGCCCATTTTTCAATGCACACAAGATGCGATAGTGTTCAAATACAGCTAAACACGTTTCAGCATCAACATTCTGTGCAATGGCATCCACATACTTTCTATAGCCTTCAAAGGTATGTGTTTGAATATTCGTAGCAAGCACATTCTGTTGCCAAAGCTGTTTTTGTGATTGATTAATTACATCATAAACAGCCTGAACATTGCCCTGTTGTACTGCTTTTGCTAATTGACCAATATCACTATCATCATCAAAACGGTAACTCTGCTGTAATAGGACAACGCTATTCGTTAATAGCCCTTCAGTATTTTCAGGATTGTTTAACGTTATACCCGTGAATGCTTTTACTTGCTCAATAAACTCAGCTGAAAACGACGGTGTTTTTGCACACAAATTAGCCAATACCGCACCTGATTCTACGGATGCTAATTGCTGACTATCACCTAATAATATTAATCGTGCCGTTGCTGGCAAAGCGTGCATCACTTTCGCCATCAAGCTGATATCAATCATTGAAGCTTCATCAACAATAAGCACATCAACGGGTAATGCTCTTTGCTGTGAGTAGCGTCCTTTATCATTCTTCGTGGTAATACCTAATAAGCGATGTACGGTTTTTGCTTCTAATGATGGATTGCCACTTTCGCTAATGGCTTGCTGCAATCGAGCTGCAGCCTTCCCTGTTGGGGCTGCTAAGGCAATCTTCAGTTCAGACGATTGACCATGCAACATCTTTAACAACCGTAAAACAATGGTCGTTTTACCCGTACCCGGCCCACCTGAAATAACACTGAACTTCCGTGTTAATGCCATTAAAACAGCTACTTTTTGCCAATCTATACCTTCATACTTACTCTGCCAACCTGAGAAATCCCGTTGTAATGTCTCTGGACTAATAATGTCCATTGATTGGCAACGGTGTCGTATCGCTTTGGCAACCGTTTGTTCATCTTGCCAATAACGATATAAATACAATAAACCCTGATCAGTCAAAATTAAGGGAGCATAGTTCCCTGCACTTCCCACGACATGACTTTTGTTTAAGCGTATTAATAGGTCTGCTTTATTTTTACAATCAACGATGTCCTGTTGGTAAATATCGTCTAGGTTCAAGCAGACATGCCCCTGAGAAACAGCATCACTTAATAAGGCAGAAACGGTTGCCACAAGTGCATCATCACCATCATTTAAGCGATCAATAAAACGAGCAAACTGGCAAGCAAGTTCACTCAGGCCTGCTTGTCTTAATGTTAGTTCATTCATCAGCAACTCCTTGCAAACAACGATCTATGGCCTCAATAACAGCCACGCTTGGCTTGTCATAAAAGATCCCTGCTTGCCCCCATTCTGCTTTCATTCCTCGGATAAATAAATAATACGCCCCGCCAAGATGCTGTTCAGGATCATAGTCTGGTAATCGCACTTTTAAATAACGATGCAATGCCAAGGTGTAGATTAAATATTGTAAGGGATAATCATGAGTAATCATGGCGTTATCAAGCTGTTCGGCTTGGTAATCTGCCTCAGAATGTCCTAAGTGATTGGACTTGTAATCGACAATATAAAAACGCCCCTCGTGTTCAAATACCAAGTCAATAAACCCTTTCATAAAGCCCGTTAACTCGTAAAACTTCAAACGACTGATAACAGTTTTTAATGGCGAGTTATCGGCTAATAATGGTAGTAACGCCTTCTGCAAGCCTGCTACCGTTAAGTTGGCAACTGGGAAATAGAAGGCTAACTCATCTAAGCGTTTGTCTTGAGTTAATTGGTTTAAACGTAGCTTATTGTCACCCATTGGCGTTGCCTGTACCTCATTTAGCCACTGGCACGCTACAGCTGTCCATTTATCATCAAAACCATAGTGTAATAAGGTGCGAGAAACCAGTTTTTGCATGGCTTCTTCATCATCACTCGTAAAGTCCCAATATTCAAATAAGGCATGTAAGCAGGTACCTGCCTGAGCGCCACGTGGAAATGAAAACCGATCTAGTTCTGAACGTACAACTGGCTGAACAACATTCACATCTGTTGATGATGTTTGTGCATCATAATCAGGTAATTCAGCATCATGGCCCTTGGTCAGGGCACTAAAGCTACCAATTCGCCACGGTTGTCGAATAACACCTTCAAATGTTCTTGCAGCTAATGCCTGCTCATATTCATTCTCTGTTTGATAATTAACAACGTCTTGTTCAGCAATCGTTTCAACTGAAATAGTGCCAT
This sequence comes from Gammaproteobacteria bacterium, assembly GCA_028598975.1. Taxonomy (GTDB): domain Bacteria; phylum Pseudomonadota; class Gammaproteobacteria; order Nitrosococcales; family Methylophagaceae. Next base: position 4,909 of record JAQRMU010000022.1, read on the forward strand.
CACTTTCTTTGGCTAACAGTTTCAAATCGGCCAACATCACCTCACCATCTAGCTCCTGTAATGTTGGGTGCAACAAGCTAAACAGTGCCGAATTACTCACATGAGAGCCATCACCTCGACCTTTTGCATGTCCCCAAATAACGATGCAACGTTCACGAGCACGTGTCAAAGCAACATACAATAAACGGCTGTCTTCAGCTTGCTCTTCACGTGTCACGCCATCAGCGGCCTGACTTAATTCAGGCTCTGAAAAGGCCGCACAGGCTTGTTTACTTTCATCATCTTGATGAAAACTAATCACCACCTCATTTGCAGAACGTAAATTAGCATCCCAAAGGAAAGGACAAAACACAATTGGATATTCCAAGCCCTTACTTTTATGAATGGTAATAATTTTGACTAGTTGCTCATCACTTTCCAACCGTAACTGTGCCGCCTCATCATTGGCTTCTGCTGATTGAATATGAGTTTTCAACCAATACAATACGGCTTCCATACTGTCATTTTGATGACGAAACTGTGCTTGAATAAGTTCAGCGATATGATTCAAATTAGTCAGCTGTCGCTCACCATCGGGTAAACATAACAACCGTTGCTCTGCCGACACAGATACCAACAACTGCCTAAACACACGCATAAACCCAAACTTCAACCAACGTTGATGTAAATCATAAAAGAAATCCAGCTGTTCATGCCAACGGGTTTCTTGCTGCTTTAATTGATAAAGCTCGTTCGCATCAAAGCCCCATAACTTTGTCGCTAGAGCCGCAGTCACGCGTTGCTCATTATTAGGTTCTGCAATCGCCAATAAAACACGTTCCAGTAATAATGCTTCGGCTGATGTAAAAACATTATCTCGGCCTTGCTGCACGCTATTAATACCACGCTGTTGTAAACATTGTTGCACGGCATTGGCCTGCCGATGGTTTCGCACTAAAACAGCAATATCACCGCCAGTCAGACTGCGTGTTTCATCCTGTTTCTCATCAAATAAATGTGCCTGTTCCTGATAAGATTTATTCAATAACTGAGCGATTTCATCTGCCGTGACCGTTGCAGAAATAGTGGTCAATTCTCGCTTAGACATAGGCTTATTACTGCCTGCCCACATGAACTGTAATGCTGAAGACTCCATACCTGCAACATCTAATGCAACGGCGCTATCACGTGCGGCACCCACTGCATGGAAGGGAATATCTTCATACATAAATGGCTCATCATGCCGCTCAAACAAACAGTTTACGGCAGACACTAAATTAGGATGAGAGCGCCAGTTTGTTGTTAATGTATGTTCATGTTCTGATCGTGACTTGGCGGTTAGATAGGTGAATATATCTGCACCACGGAAGCTATAAATGGCTTGCTTTGGATCACCAACTAAGAATGTCGGTAAACCACTATCAGCATAAATTCGGCTAAAACTCGCATACTGCACAGGGTCAGTATCTTGAAACTCATCAATCAATGCTGCACGGTATTGATTGCGTAATTGCTCAACAAGCCAATCACCACGTTGACCATGCAGTGCCTGATCAAGATTGATTAACAAATCATCATAAGACTGAACTTGTTGTTTTAGTTTTTGCTCAGGTAATGATTCACGTAAATAATTCAACAAGGTCACACGTAACTGTTGATGTTGTAACTCTCTGGCCTGCTTTAAGTTTTGATAGGCTTCAAGTACCTGCTCACACACTCGCCAGAAATAAAGTTCGGGTAATACCTGTCCTTTTTTTAAGCCCTCTTCCATTTTTCCTTGAGTAAACTTTTCAAAGCCTTCAAATAAGAGAGCTGGCACAGCCTCTTCGGTCATCATCTTCGTTAAAAGAATTAACCACTTTTCTACACTGGCAGTACGATATTTATTACCATTTAATAAGGCCTTATTGTTTAGCGCTGCAATGACCTGTTCGCTCTCATCCAACCAGAACTTTTTAAGTTCAACACATGCACTTTGAGCCTGTTCAATACAACGATCCATATCTATTTCTGGCACAGCTAAGTTTTGAATATAAGGCTTGCCAACAAGGTTTTTGACGGAACGTAATAATGTTTCAGGTGTTTCATTTTTACTTATTAGATACGCTACAAAATCCTTATCTGCTGTACTGATCTCGCGTCGCCAGAAATCATCCGTGGCTGATTGTAATAATGCTAAATCATCACCAATCAATTCCAGTTCAAACCGTAAACCGCTTTCAAAAGCAAAGTCAGCTAAAACTCGCTGACAAAAGCCGTGAATAGTGAAAATAGCCGCCTCATCAAAGCCTTGAATAGCCGAGATTAATTTATAGCTAGCAGAGCGAATATCCTCCGGCTCCACAATGGCTGGGAACATTTTTCTATCAGCAGGATCGTTTAACAAATCATCCCGAGCATCCACCAGCTTTTGCCGTAAACGATCGCGTAACTCTTCTGTCGCCGCTCGCGTATAGGTCACCACCAAGATCTCAGATACCTTTAAATCTTTTTCCAAGATCAAGCGACAATAAAGTTCGGCTAAGGTATAGGTTTTCCCCGTACCTGCACTGGCTTCGATTAGGTTTAGCCCTTGCAAATCAACCGTACTAGCACTGAACTTAATCATATCTCAGTTTCTAATACGCTATTTTTATATTCATCAACCAATTTATATAAAAAAGACATACCCGCTGCATTCAGAAAATAACGTTCAGTTCCTATTTTGTGGGCAAAATTTCTAAACGCTAAAAAGTCCATCGCTTTATCCCAGCCACCAGATAATTTTGCAGTGCTGAGAATATCTATATATTCATCATGCTGTGCTAAGGATTTCAAATCGTCCTGATTGATACCTAAATCAATTTTGCCTATATTTTCAAGATCACGTCCTGACCGAGCATAATAACGTCCTAATAACATTAAAATAACTTGAACTTTGAATGCATTTTCATCTGCTTCGTTATTCTCTAGATCCTGAGCATCTTTAATATAGAAAAACTCACCTGACGTATCTAAGACAAGCTCAAACCCGATATGTTGGTAAAGCTGATAAAAGTGAGACTGATGTTTAAAAAGTAATGTGTATTTATCATTCTCAATCAACTCTGATCTTAAAGAGTGATAAATCTGTTTCGGGATCACCTTTCCCACAGTAAATTCACGGTAAATAGCGGTGCTTTCGGCTATTTCTATCAGGTTAAAATCATTGACATTACTCATTATTTCCCTCTGCTACGGCTAGTTTTTGTATGCGATAAATATAAGCCTCATCACCATACTGAAGCTGTTTTCTTTTATTACTGGTGACCAATTTGAATTTTGAGCCACTTTTTTTATAGTGATGAGACAAATGAAAAATAGCAGTTAATAAATCAGTAAATTGATAATCATCAAAATAAGGTTCGATACGGTAATGTAACATTACGGTAAAATCATCTGTTTCTCTCAAGGTCATATTCGCTAGAAAATCATACATTTTCTCTGCTCGCAACATGCGCTGTCGGCTTAATGTTGCCTTCGTGGACTCCCCTTCATCGGGCAACATAAGTTTAAGCAATTTAAGATCATCAAGTCGCAAGGCTACTTCATCATGGAAATTAGCAATATATGAGGCTGAATGGCTTAAACGATATGTTTTCGGGCGGTTTTGTAACTTTAAACCGATGGCAAACTGTGTTTGCTGTGCCCAGCTTCTTTCCATAAACTTTCTAGTTAAGTTTTCTGTTTGAGTTTGCTGATGGCTTTTTAATAATTGCTGGTAAGCGGCTTCCATCGCATTAGACTCTAAAATTCCTTGTCGCGTTTTCTTTAAAAATCGTTCGAGTTCATTAGATAAACGATTGATGGGTTTAATAATATTGGTCAGGCTAATTGAAAATAGAAATATTTGCTGTGCAATTGCAGGATGCCCTCGCCAATCCATCATTTCTTTACAATCATTAATCAGTGCAAATAAGTTGGCACCATCATTTAGCCGTATTGTTTCATTTAAAAACGATAATATAGGCTTCACTCTTCGCTCAT
>JAQRMU010000023.1 GCA_028598975.1 Gammaproteobacteria bacterium
ATACTCATCTTGAATGAGCAGCCCAAAGTTTCTAAGATATTCCCACTTGAACCTCAAAATGGTTCGAGGACACTGTCGCAACGGCACTGTGGGGCAATTTTTAAATACCTTCCTCCCCCCCCCAAATTCCCAACAAGAGATTCCTCTCGAGCTCAATTACTGTTTTAATAGCATTATCTGTTTGATTAGCAGGATGCAACGATGACTCGCTTAGCAATAGTTTTATTTTGTTTCATGTCACTAATAGCTACGACTAGCTATGCGGATGAGACAGAAAGTGTCGATCGTGTAAAAGCATTGCTGAATCAGGTTGATGATCTTTGGCGAGGGGAATCCTCTTACGCTGTCACCTCAATGCAGGTCAAAACAGAGCATTACACTCGCACAATGCGTATGGAAGGTTGGTCAAAAGGTAAGGAAAAAACCTTATTTAAGATCATTGAACCCTTACGAGAAAAAGGCACGGCAACCCTTAAGTCGGGCAATCATATTTATACCTACCTCCCCAAAACAGATCGTACTATTAAACTGACCAGTGGCATGATGATGGGCGCTTGGATGGGAAGTCACTTAACAAATGATGACTTGGTTAAAGAAGCGCGTTTAGAAGAAGATTATGATGCGACGATTAGCTTTGAAGGCGAACGCGATGGTCAGAATATTATTGAATTCACCCTCATTCCCAAATTGGATGCTGCTGTCGTTTGGGGAAAAGTAACCTTAACTATCTTGGCTGATAGTCATATTCCCGTTGTTGAATATTACTTTGATGAAGATTTTGTTCTAGCTAGAAGCATTAGTTTTAGTGAGGTTAAATCGTTAGGAGGTCGTGAAAGGCCTACTGTTTTGCGTGTTATTCCAGCAGACAAACCTGATGAGTACACGGAGTTTGTCTATGAACAATTGGAATTAAATATAGAGGTGAGTGATCGTTTGTTTACTTTATCAAGTTTAAAGAAACGCTAAGATGAACTTCTCCCAACTCGCTGCCAGAAATATTTTTCGAAATAGTCATCGATCACTGGTAACGATTGCAGCAATGGCGTTTGCATGCGCCATGATGATTGTTTTTTCATCATTAATGGAAGGTGTTATTGCGGGAAGTGAACGTAATGTGGTGGCAATGAATACGGGGGATATCCAAATTCATCAGCCCACTTATCGTGATGATCCTGATATCTATAAGATGATTGAGTCATCAAACCAGCTAGGTGAAAACATTAGACAAGCCGGTTTTTTTGTTGCTGAACGCTTATTTGCTTTTGGGTTAATGGCAAGTGATGAGAGCTCGTCAGGTGTGCAACTTCGTGGCATTGATTTAGTGTCGGAATCGACAGTGACTGATATCCATCAACATGTTTTGCATGGTAACTGGCTTGAGCAAGGCGATTCTCATGGTGTTGTGATTGGTAAGAAGCTAGCAAGACTATTAGACGTGTCATTGGGAGATGAACTCATATTTGTTGGCCAAACTGCTGATGGCTATATGGCAAATGATAGCTTTCGGGTACGTGGTATTTTGAAATCTATCGCTACTGATATTGATAGTGCTTCAGTGTTCATGAGTAACGACATGTTACGTGAATTAATAAGTCTTCCCGAGCAGGGCGCTCATCAAATTGTCATTATGAGAACAGATAGAAAGCAGGACTTAGATCTAGCAACAGACATTGTGAGTAATGTCGTTAAACAAGATTTAGAAGTAATGAATTGGCGACAGCTGATGCCAGTAATTAGTCGGTTTTTAGAAACTGCACAGGTGCAGACGTTGATTATGTTGTTATTTACATATATTGCAGTGGCATCGGTTGTATTGAATGCGATGTTAATGAGTGTATTTGAACGTATTCATGAGTTTGGCATTATGAAAGCGATGGGTGTGACACCATGGCAAATAATACGACTAGTTTATGCTGAAACGCTTATTCAAACAGTGATTGCAAGTATTATGGGCTTGATTTTAGGTCTATCTGTGTCGTGGTATTTTCAACAATATGGCCTTGATATGTCCTCACTTGCCGACGGAATGACTTTTGCTGGGATTGCACTTGATCCAGTTTGGTATGCCGAGCTATCGGTTAATTCATCATTTATGCCGATAGGTTTTTTATTTGTAATGGCGGTCATTGCAGTTATTTATCCTGCGATTAAGGTTGCACTAATGCGGCCGATTGAAGCGATACATCACCAATAGGAATTGCCATGAATTTAAATACATTAGCTTGGCGGAATCTTTGGCGGCATAAACGACGAACCTTGATTACAGCATCTTCAATAGCATTTGGTGTTTTGTTAGCGGTTACATTTACGGGGGCAGGGGATTATTTTTATACGCGGATGATCGATGCTGGCGCTAATATGGGTATGGGGCATATTACCATTGCCGCTCCTGATTTTAATCGTGCTCCAAGTAGCAAAAAATATCTACAGAGAACGGAACAGTTACAACAGCAGCTTATGCAACTGGATGGCATTAAAAGCTCTATGGCTAGAATTCAAGGGCAAGCTATGTTTGCCAGTGCACATAAAAGCATTGGTGGGATGTTTTTTGCTGTTGATCCTGAACAGGAAAATGCTGAGAATAATTTATTTATCAAAGCAATGGTTGAAGGAAAAATGCCTGTAACAGCATCGGATAAAACTATTGTTCTCGGTGTTGATTTAGCGAGAAAGCTAAAATTAACCATGGGTAAAAAAGTGGTGTATACCACAACGGATAAACAGGGCGATATTGTGAGTGCTATTGCTAGAGTGGGCGGATTATTTCAAACAGGTTCGAATGAAATAGATAGTGCTGTCGCATTATTACCTTTACATAGTGTGCAGAAAGTATTGAGCTATCAACAGGATGAAGTCAGTGTCATTGCAGTGATTTTGCATGATCAACGCCACAGTCATCAGCTTCGTGATGAGATGAAAAAAATGAATTCATTTGCACATACTGAAGTATTAAACTGGCAACAAACTCAACCTGATTTAGCTGGCATGATTGCCGTGGATAAAAGTTCTAACTATATCAGTCAGTTACTGATAGCCTTGCTGGTGGCGGCAGGTATCTTAAATACCATGTTAATGAGCGTTCTTGAACGTAAACGTGAATTTGGTGTGATGATGGCCTTGGGTCTTTCACCACAAAGTTTATTTGCGTTGGTGATGTTGGAATCATTTTGGCTGGCAGTATTGGGGCTAATAATAGGGACCATTGTGACTATTCCATGGTATTTATTTATGTCTCAAACAGGTATTGATCTATCTGCGGCCTATGGAGATGGTTTTAGTTTTGGTGGTGTATTACTCGATACGGTATTCAAAATTAGATTATTTGAAGAAAGTATTACTGCGATTTTAATTGGCCTGTTTACTTTGAGTTTATGTGCGGGTGCCTATCCAGCATGGCGAGCAGGGCGTGTACCTCCAGTTGAAAGTTTAAAAACTATTTAATAAGGTTTAATACATGGAACAAACCATTGTTGAATTAAAACATTTAAGCAAAATATACCAGCAAGGAGAACTTGAACTTAAAGCGGTTAATGATGTGTCGCTCACGATTAGCAAAGGTGATTTTGCAGCTCTATGTGGACCGTCAGGATCAGGTAAAACGAGTATTTTAAATTTGATTGGTGGTCTTGATGAGCCGACATCCGGTGAGGTGTGGCTAGATAAAACTGAACTTGCTAGTTTAAGCAAAAGTGAGCTGGCTGAAGTACGTAAGAATCGGATAGGCTTTGTATTTCAATCCTATAATTTAATCCCTGTTATGACAGCTTATGAAAATGCTGCCTTTGTATTAGAACTACAAGGTGTTGATAAACAAACACAGCAGCAACGTGTTATGCAAACACTAGCTGATGTAGGCTTGGCGGGCTTAGAGCGTCGTCGCCCTGATGAAATGTCAGGTGGGCAACAGCAACGTGTTGCGATTGCTAGAGCAATCGTGACCAATCCTGCCATTGTATTGGCTGATGAACCAACGGCAAATGTCGATTCACATACGGCTGAGGCTTTATTAGATTTAATGCAGAAATTAAATGAGCAACAGGGCATTACCTTTTTGTTCTCAACTCATGATCAACATGTTATTGACCGAGCGAAACGCATTATCCAAGTACATGACGGTAAGATCGCTGGGGATGATGTCCGAGTTTAATGATGTTGCCAAGATTTTCTTTAATGCTTCTTTTACTCTGGTTCCCTGCTATAACACAGGCTTTTTACCAGTGGCAGGGTGATGATGCCGCTTTAGAGTTACGTGGTCTTGTTAGTGGTTTAGGCCTAGCTCTTAATAATGCCAATGATGAATTATTATTTTTTGATGATAAGTTGATTACAGGCGGTGTAAGTGGGCGGTTAATGCTGGATGCTAATGTCTCATCATTGAGCTTTGAAGCGCATGCTGTACAAAGTGTTATTGATAAAAAATTACGAACAGGGGGAAGTCGCTTTTCTTTACAGTCAGGGGTAGAGAGAAGTGATGCTCTACATTGGCGTTTTGCTAATGAACATGCTGACTTATTTATCGATAGATTGAATATGCAATATTCTACTGACAGGATGACAGTAAAAGTGGGTCGCCAAGCAATCAACCTTGCCAGTACCTTTTATTTCACTCCAAATGACTTTTTTGCTCCTTTTGCAGCACAGACCTTCTTTCGTCAATATAAATCTGGGGTGGATGCGGCACGATTAGATTGGCAGTGGGGAGAGTTTTCACAGCTATCTTTAATGACTGTTGTGAACTATAAACGTGAAGTGAGTAATACCGGCTGGTCCAATCGTCCAGATTGGGGGGGAACGTCTTACTTAGCACGTGCATCAACCTTATTCGATACATTTGAATGGGCAGCGGTTGCGGCTAAGATTAATGGGGATGATGTTATAGGCCTAGATTTTCAGGGCGAAATGTTCGAATGGCTGGGAGTGCGTGGAGAAGGACATATTCGTTTTCCTGACGAGCAAGGAGAATCTCGAGATGTTAAATTCTCTTTAGGCTTGGAGCATCGCTGGGAAAGCACGCTCACCTTACGATTAGAACAATTTTATCAGCGATCAGGTGCTACGGATGAGGCTGACTATAATCTTATACCCACAACAGATTCAAGTAGCTTATACCTAGCTAGGAATTATACTGCTTTGGGCGCTAGTTATGAGATTACCCCTTTATTATTAGCAGATGCAGTTTGGTTATTTAATCATCAAGACTCATCAAGTTTATTAGCTTTATATTCAAGCTATTCATTATCTGATGAATCAGAATTATCGATGGGCTTGAATATTCCGATAGGTGATAGGCCTGAAAATGGGGTGTTGAACAGCGAGTTTGGTAGTTATTCTCAATCCTTTAGTATTGAATATCGTTTATATTTTTGAGGTATTATAGATAACAGGCATTTTTCCCTTCCATTGATGCCATAAGTCTTGATTTGTAATTAGCTCAGCCATGAAATGACCCACATTAACCCGACTAGTGATGCCAGCGTCAAATATTGCACTTCTAGTAGGTGACGGATGTATTTCATATGCCGATACAGTAGCTTCATGGGTTAAATTATCTGGTCTCACTACGACCCATTGTATAGTTGGGTCATCGTGAACAATATTAATCCGAAGGTAATCTGCCGCCTTTTCATTATCTACATGTGGAGGTAACAGTAAGCGAAGCAGGGTGATAACACACTGTTGTCCGAATGTAATACGTTCGGGAATATCACGATTGGAATTACCAGTAGTATTCATAAGTACAAACTTGACTAAGGTTTTAGGCTGATTCGATTTGATCGCAGTACACAGTCTCTGTACAGCATCAGTCACCAAGCTACGTGGAGATCCAAATAGGCCTTTTAGTGTCAGATTGTGTCCAAGGCAAGATGCGATCGCATCACAGCCTGTGACATGGTGAGCCAGTTCGGCATCACTAAGATCTAATAGATTTGCTTCAACTATGGATACCATCTCAGTATTGAAAAAGCTAGGTAAATTGTGTGTTGAACGTACAATTACCTTTACCTGCTGACCTTGGTCGAGCAATTGTTGAACGAGTAATTGTCCTGTCGCCCCGCTGGCACCAACTACGAGTGTTGTCATTGTTACTTCCTTGATAAGCTTGAATAATCAATATGAGCTTTGAGATCATCACCATAGGGTAATGTCGCTACTTTTAAAATCAAAGTTCGTTTGCTTCATTAAAAGCAGTAATACATTTATTACAAATACAGGCTTTATTTTTCTGTTCTTCTGGCAATAAGTCACGTAGCTCTTGAGGCACTTTTTGATTATTGCACCAGCACGAAGTATTAGCCATGCACGCATTCTGTGATTGGCAAAGTGGGCACAGCCTTTCATCCACTATCATTGTTGTATTCATTGTCGTGAGTGGAACGCTTTATGATTAACTGCGAAGCAATTTAATAGCGGATTGTGTTTCAGGTTTAACCCCTCGCCACAATCGAAATGCTTCGGCAGCTTGTTCGATGAGCATGCCTAAACCATCAATCGTTTTGGCTGCACCATGCTGTTTTGCCCAGCTAATAAATGCAGTGTCAGTATCGCTATACATCATGTCATAACAGCTGGCGTTATCATTCAGAATATTATCCGGCAATGGTGGCACTTTGCCTTGTAAGCTTGCAGCTGTGGCATTGATGATGACATCAAATGAGCCCGATAAATCATCAAACCCACCACCTGAGATATTGCCGAAGTCATTATATAGTTCGGCCAGATCTTCAGCTTTGCTGGCGGTGCGATTAGCAATAACGAGTTCTGCTGGCTGATAACTTAATAAAGGTTCAATCACCCCTCGTGCTGCACCACCTGCACCTAATAATAAGAGTCGCTTGCCTTTGAGCTCTATTTGGTGATTATCAACCAAGTCTCGGCAAAGACCAATGCCATCAGTGTTATCGCCATACAGTGAACCATCATCATTAAAAACGATTGTATTGATGGCTCCTGCACGTGTTGCATGTTCACTTTTATTATTAACTATCTGCCAAGCCTGTTCTTTAAATGGCACTGTGATATTAATGCCTTTGAAACCTTCGGCTTGTAACTGTTTTAGACCATCGGCTAAATTATCTAGGGGGATTTCTCTAGTGACATAATCCAGATCTTGCCCCGTTTGTTTAGCAAATTCTGTGTGGATTAATGGTGATTTACTATGGCTTATTGGATTGCCGATGACTGCGTAGTGATCAGTCATTTCTCAGACAACCACTGCGCTACATCTTTAGCAAAGTAGGTTAATATCCCATCTGCTCCAGCACGTTTAAACGCAACCATGCTTTCCATTACTGTTGCTTTTTCATCTAACCAACCATTTTGGGTTGCGGCTTTTAACATGGCGTATTCACCACTTACTTGATAAACAAAGGTTGGTTTTTGGAAAGTATCTTTTACGCGACGTAAGATATCAAGGTATGGCATACCTGGCTTGACCATTACCATATCTGCACCTTCATTAATGTCCATAGCCACTTCATGTAGTGCTTCATCACTGTTCGCTGGATCCATCTGATAACTATATTTATTGCCCGCTCCTAGATTGCCTGCAGAGCCTACTGCATCACGGAATGGGCCATAAAAGCTAGAGGCATATTTTGCTGAATAGGCCAAAATTCGGGTGTGAATATGATCGTGTTGCTCTAAAGCTTGGCGAATAGCGCCAACGCGGCCATCCATCATGTCAGAAGGAGCAACAATATCAGCACCCGCTTGTGCATGAGAGAGTGCTTGTTTTACTAAGACTTCAACTGTTGCATCATTGACAATATAACCGCTGTCATTAATTAATCCATCTTGACCATGAGTGGTGAAGGGATCGAGAGCAACATCAGTGATAACACCTAAATCGGGAAATTCAGCTTTAAGTGCTCGAACTGCACGTTGCGCTAAACCATCAGGGTTATACGCTTCTTTTGCATCGAGTGATTTAACGTTGTCAGGTGTAACAGGAAATAAAGCAATTGCAGGAATGCCTAATCGATGAATGATTTCTGCTTCTTTTAAGAGTAAGTCAATACTGAGCCTTTCAACACCAGGCATTGATGCTACGGCTTCACGTTTATTTTCTCCGTCTAAAATAAAACAAGGATAAATCAGGTCATTGACCGTTAATTGATTCTCTCGCATGAGATTACGAGAAAAGCTATCTTTACGTAGTCGTCTCGGGCGCTGGAAAGGAAAACCAGAGGGTGATAAATAAGGGTTCACGGCAGATACCTTGGTAAGAAGTCTAATGAAGTAAGATATTACCGACTGAAAAGTAAATTGTCATCGTTTTTTACATAGACTAATGAGGGTGTTTTACGATAAAATTGGTAGGATTTTGTCTGGGGTGAACGCCATGTTCGTCCTGTAATTTTTATCTGGTGGAGGTTTCCCTTGCGAACAAGCGCTTTACTTGCTCTTGAAGATGGTACGGTCTATCACGGTGAATCAATTGGTGCTATTGGGCAATCAGTTGGTGAGGTCGTGTTTAATACGTCAATGACTGGCTATCAAGAAATCTTAACTGATCCTTCATACTGTCGCCAAATTGTTACGCTAACTTATCCGCATATTGGTAATGTTGGTGTTAATGCTGAAGATGAAGAATCAACAAATATTTATGCGAGCGGATTAATTATTCGCGACTTATCGCCTGTTGTGAGCAACTGGCGTAGTGAAGAAGCATTAGACAGTTATTTAGAACGTCATAATGTTGTGGGCTTGGCTGGTATCGATACTCGTGCATTAACACGTCGTTTACGTGATAAAGGTGCGATGAAAGGGTGTATCGTTGCTGGTGATAATATCGATGTTGATGCAGCGATTGCTGCGGCTAAAGGTTTTGATGGCCTTAAAGGCATGGATTTAGCCAAAGTTGTTACAACAAAAGCTCCTTACGAATGGGATAAATCATGCTGGCATTTGTCAGGTGAATCTCAAGCTGTTGCCGAACGCTTTCATGTTGTTGCGTATGACTTTGGTGCCAAGAGCAATATCTTACGCATGTTAGTTGAACGTGGTTGTCGTTTAACCGTTGTTCCTGCCCAAGCGTCAGCGGAAGATGTTTTAGCATTGAATCCTGATGGCGTGTTTTTATCGAATGGTCCTGGTGATCCTGAACCTTGTACCTATGCGATTGAAGCAATTCAAACCTTACTTGAAAAAGAATTACCGATTTTTGGTATTTGTTTGGGACATCAATTATTAGCATTAGCGTGTGGTGCAAAAACAGTCAAAATGAAGTTTGGTCATCATGGTGCGAATCACCCAGTACAAGAAAATACGGCTGGATTAGTGATGATTACCAGCCAAAACCATGGTTTTTCGGTTGACGAAGCATCATTACCAGACACACTAGAAGCAACTCATATTTCATTGTTTGATGGCTCATTACAAGGGATTCATCACACAACTAAGCCGGCATTTAGTTTCCAAGGGCATCCAGAAGCAAGCCCGGGTCCACAAGATGCGGCTCCATTATTTGATCATTTCATCAATCTACTTGAAACAGCGACAGGTAAGTAAACAACGATGGCAAAACGTACTGATATAAAAACCATTCTAATTCTTGGTGCTGGTCCAATTGTAATTGGTCAGGCCTGTGAGTTTGATTACTCTGGTGCTCAAGCATGTAAGGCATTACGTGAAGAAGGTTACCGTGTTGTTCTGGTGAACTCTAATCCAGCTACAATCATGACTGATCCAAATATGGCCGATGCGACATACATCGAACCTGTCACATGGCAAGCTGTCAGCAAAGTCATTGAGAAAGAGCGTCCTGATGCGATCTTGCCAACAATGGGTGGTCAAACAGCATTGAACTGTGCTCTTGATTTAGAGCGTGAAGGTGTATTGAAAGAGTTTGGCGTAGAAATGATTGGTGCTGATAGTGAAGCTATCAACAAAGCAGAAGATCGTGATTTATTCCGTGCTGCAATGACCAAGATTGGTTTGGATATGCCAAACTCGGCTATTGTCCATACACTAGAGGAAGCCTTAGAAGCACAAAAAGAACTAGGCTTCCCAACGATTGTTCGTCCATCTTTCACCATGGGTGGTAGTGGTGGTGGTATCGCCTACAATAAGCAAGACTTTATTGAAATTTGTCAGCGTGGCTTATACATGAGTCCAACGTCTGAGTTATTGCTTGATGAGTCAATTATCGGTTGGAAAGAATATGAAATGGAGGTGGTGCGTGATCGAAAAGATAACTGCATTATCATCTGTTCAATTGAAAACTTTGATCCAATGGGCGTGCATACCGGTGATTCAATCACGGTTGCTCCAGCCCAAACACTGACCGATAAAGAATATCAAATTATGCGTAATGCATCTTTAGATGTGTTACGTGAAATTGGTGTTGATACCGGCGGTTCAAATGTTCAATTCGCCGTGCATCCTGAGACGGGTCGTTTAATCATTATCGAAATGAACCCACGAGTATCTCGCTCATCAGCTTTAGCATCAAAAGCAACAGGCTTCCCAATTGCTAAAGTGGCAGCGAAGTTGGCTGTTGGTTATACCCTTGATGAATTGCAAAATGAAATCACGGGTGGTGCAACGCCAGCATCATTTGAACCAACAATTGATTATGTTGTCACCAAGGTTCCTCGTTTTACATTTGAGAAATTCCCACAAGCAGATAATCGTTTAAGCACACAAATGAAATCTGTCGGTGAAGTGATGGCGATTGGTCGTAGCTTCCAAGAGTCATTACAAAAATCATTACGTGGTTTAGAAATTGATCGTGATGGTCTATCTGAAATCACGGATTTAACGGCTGATGATGTAGCCGATACTTTACGTCGTGAATTACGTCTACCAGGTTCTGATCGTCTTTGGTATGTGGCAGATGCTTTCCGTTATGGTTTTTCTTATGACGAAATTCAACAGCTAACTAAGATTGATCCATGGTTCTTAGTGCAAGTTCAAGACATTATCGACATTGAGAATAATTTAAAAGAACATTCATTATCATCAATTGATGAAGCAGAAATGCGTTCATTGAAACGTAAAGGTTTCTCTGATTCCCGTATGGCTAAGTTGTTACACAAAACTGAAAAACAAGTACGTAAACATCGTCATGATTTGAATGTTCGTCCTGTTTATAAACGTGTTGATACCTGTGCAGCTGAGTTCTCAAGTGATACAGCCTATATGTATTCAACCTATGACCAAGAGTGTGAAGCTAACCCAACAAATCGTGACAAAATCATGATTTTAGGTGGTGGACCTAACCGTATCGGTCAAGGTATTGAGTTTGATTACTGTTGTGTACATGCGGCATTGGCACTACGTGACGATGGTTTTGAAACGATTATGGTTAACTGTAACCCTGAAACTGTTTCAACTGATTATGATACTTCTGATCGTCTATATTTTGAGTCATTAACACTTGAAGATGTATTGGAAATTGTTGCTCTAGAAAAACCTAAAGGTGTGATTGTGCAATATGGTGGTCAAACACCACTTAAATTAGCACGTGCACTTGAAGCTGAAGGTGTGCCAATCATTGGTACATCACCTGATGCGATTGACCATGCAGAAGATCGCGAACGCTTCCAACAAATGGTTGAAAAGCTAGACTTATTACAACCGCCTAACCGCCTTGCTTTCTCAGCAGATTCGGCAGCATCACAGGCAGCAGAAATTGGTTATCCTCTCGTTGTACGACCTTCTTATGTATTGGGTGGTCGCGGTATGGAAATTGTTTATAACGAAGAAGAATTAAATCGTTATATGAAAACTGCAATCTCAGTATCAAATGATTCGCCAGTATTATTAGATCGTTTCTTAGATGATGCGATTGAAGTGGATGTCGATGCAATTTGTGATGGTAAAGATGTGCTTATTGGCGGCATCATGGAACATATTGAGCAAGCAGGGGTTCACTCTGGTGACTCGGCGTGTGCATTACCTTCATACAGCCTAAGCGAAGAAATTCAAGATCGTATGCGTGAGCAGGTGCGTAAAATGGCGTTTGAATTAGGTGTTGTTGGTCTAATGAATACCCAGTTTGCGATTCAAGGCGAGAATATTTATTTACTTGAAGTGAACCCGCGAGCATCGCGTACTGTACCTTATGTATCGAAAGCGATTGGTGTGCCATTGGCTAAAGTAGCGGCGCGCTGTATGGCTGGTCGAAGCTTAGTTGAGCAATGTGTTACGGAAGAAGTTATTCCAGAATATTATTCTGTGAAAGAAGCGGTATTCCCATTCATTAAATTCCAGGGTGTTGATCCTATTCTTGGTCCAGAAATGAAGTCTACTGGTGAAGTTATGGGTGTTGGCCGTAGTTTTGGTGAAGCGTTTGCTAAATCACAATTAGCTGCATCTGTGGTATTGCCAACCGGTGGTAAAGCATTCATTAGTGTTCGTGGTGTTGATAAAGATGCGATTAGCCCTATTGCGAAAGACTTGGTTGATTTAGGTTTTGATCTATTAGCAACACGTGGTACGCAGAAAGTATTACAAGATGCAGGTATTGCCTGTGAACGTGTAAACAAAGTTGCTGAAGGTCAACCTCATATCGTTGATATGATTAAAAATGATGAAATCAGTTTGATTGTGAACACAACGGAAGGTCGTCAATCTGTTGCAGACTCAACTGAAATTCGTCGTGCGGCACTTCAGCATCAAGTTAACTACACAACAACATTGGCAGCTGCTCGTGCAACATGCCAGGCATTAAATAGTAAAGACAATGACACAGTAAATTGCTTGCAGTCATTACATGGAGAAATAAACTAATGGCTGTACCAATTACGCTAAATGGCTCAGATGATTTAAAAGATGAGTTACAACAATTAAAATTCACTGCTCGTCCTGAAGTTGTAGCTGCAATTGCAGAAGCTCGCGCTCATGGTGATTTAAAAGAAAATGCTGAATACCATGCGGCAAAAGAGCAACAGAGTTTTATTGAAGGTCGAATTCAAGAACTTGAAGGTGTACTTTCAAATGCTCAAATCATTGACCCACTAACATTGCCCAAAGATGGTCGCGTTGTATTTGGTGTCACTGTTGATTTACTTAATATTGATAACGATGATGAAGTTACCTACCAGTTGGTGGGAGACTATGAGTCTGATATTAAGAAAAATCGTATTTCTATTTCATCACCGATTGCTCGCGCTTTGATCGGCAAAGAAGTGGATGATATTGCTGTAGTTAAGGCACCAAGTGGTAATATTGAATATGAGATTGTCGCTATTCGATATGAAGGCTAATCTGCTTTCTGAAAGGTTACTGCTTACCCTTTGGGTGGGCAGCCTTTGTGCCATTGGTTACATTGCTGTACCAATGGCCTTTGCTACTTTAGGAGATATGACTTTAGCAGGAGACTATGCTGGGAAGTTGTTTTCAGCAGTGAATATGCTTGGTTTAGGCTGTGGGTTTGTATTATTCATCAGCAAACTAATTTCAATTGGAAAACCTGTTTTAGGCTTGTGGCGATTTTGGGTTTTGGTGTTAATGCTTAGCTTAACCTTAACCTTTAGTCTTTATTTACAGCCTGAAATTGCAGCTATAAAACAGCTTACCTCCGCTGGTGATAGTGCTGTTTTAGACCGCTTTGATTTTTTCCATACGCTGAGTAAAAATCTTTATATGTTTGTCACATTACTAGGGCTAGCTTTAGTTGTTAGTTCCGATAAAGTTGAGGCTTAATTTATAATGGCAAGAAGCAAATCAAGTAATGATTGGATGAAAGAGCATTTTGATGATCATTATGTCAAAATGGCTCAAAAAGCAGGTTATCGTTCTCGAGCAACATTCAAATTAGAAGAAATAGATAAAAAAGATAAATTAATTCGTCCAGGTATGGTCGTTGTTGATTTGGGCTCTGCTCCTGGAGGCTGGTCCGATTATGCATTACGAAAAATGGGTGATAAAGGTACTGTTGTTGCACTCGACATTTTGCCTATGACGCCATTGTCTGGCGTACACTTCATTGAAGGTGATTTTAGAGAAGATTCAGTATTAGATGAACTCAATGAGATAGTTAATGGTCAGAAGATAGACCTTGTATTATCTGATATGGCCCCCAATATAACAGGGGTAGCTTCAATTGATCAGCCGAGTAGTATGTATTTAGTTGAATTAGCGTTGGATTTTGCGTTAACGAATTTAAGTAAACAAGGCTGTTTCTTGGTGAAGGTATTCCAAGGTGAAGGTTTTGAACAATATATGAAGGCAATGCGAGATGGCTTCCAAAAAGTAATCACTCGTAAACCAGATGCGTCACGCCCTCGTAGTCGTGAAGTATATTTATTAGGCAAAGGCCTAAAATAATTAGAAGCTTGTGAAAAAGTTTCAGGAATTTAAAGTTACAGAGGTAACACACGTTGAATGACATGATGAAGAACATCGTTTTATGGGTAATCATCGCTATGGTGCTGATGTCTGTATTTAATAATTTTGGTCCGCAAAAAGCAGAGCAGGGTGAAATAGACTATTCTACATTTATATCTAATGTGAAGAATGGCGCGGTATCTCGTGTTGATATTCAGGGGCGTACAATTACAGGCTCGTTAACAGACAATAGTGAGTTTACGACTTATAGTCCTGACTACGATCCTGGTTTGATGGGCGATTTACTTGATAATGGTGTAACCATTCAAGCGAAGCCTGCTGAAAAAACAGGTCTTCTAATGCAGATCTTTATTTCATGGTTCCCAATGTTACTGTTGATCGCTGTATGGATTTTCTTCATGCGTCAAATGCAAGGTGGTGGTGGTGGTAAAAACCCAATGTCATTTGGTAAAAGCAAAGCAAAAATGCTGAATGAAGACCAAGTGAAAGTCACGTTCAAAGATGTTGCTGGTGTTGAAGAAGCCAAAGAAGAAGTAGGAGAGTTGGTTGAGTTCTTACGTGAGCCAAGCAAGTTCCAAAAACTAGGCGGTAAGATTCCTCGCGGTATTTTAATGGTAGGCTCACCCGGTACAGGTAAAACCTTATTAGCTAAAGCGATTGCTGGTGAAGCAAAAGTCCCATTTTTTACAATTTCAGGTTCTGATTTTGTAGAAATGTTTGTTGGTGTGGGTGCCTCACGTGTTCGTGATATGTTTGAACAAGCTAAAAAACATGCACCATGCATTATATTTATTGATGAGATTGATGCTGTGGGTCGCCATCGTGGTGCCGGTGTTGGTGGTGGTAATGATGAGCGCGAGCAAACATTAAACCAATTATTAGTTGAGATGGATGGTTTTGAAGGTAATGAAGGTGTGATTGTTATTGCCGCAACTAACCGCCCAGATGTACTAGACCCAGCATTATTACGCCCAGGTCGTTTTGATCGCCAAGTTGTTGTGTCATTACCAGATATTCGTGGTCGTGAACAAATACTGAATGTTCACTTAGGCAAAGTGCCTGCTGCTGACAATGTTAAAGCAAGTGTGATTGCTCGAGGAACTCCCGGTTTTTCAGGTGCAGACTTAGCTAACTTAGTGAATGAAGCCGCTCTATTTGCAGCCAGAGACAATAAGCGTCTGGTTGAAATGGAAGACATGGAAAAAGCCAAAGATAAAATCATGATGGGTGCAGAACGTCGCTCTATGGTGATGAATGAGAAAGAAAAAGAAATGACGGCTTACCATGAGGCAGGGCATGCAATTGTTGGTCGTATAGTGCCAGATCATGATCCTGTTTATAAGGTCAGTATTATTCCTCGTGGTCGAGCATTAGGTGTCACTATGTTTCTGCCGGAAGAGGATAAATACAGTAATAGCAAGCGACAATTAGAAAGCCAAATTTCGACTTTATTTGGTGGTCGTATTGCTGAAGAGCTTATTTATGGTGCTGATGCTGTGACGACAGGTGCTTCAAACGATATTGAGCGAGCAACAAAGCTTGCCCACAATATGGTGACCAAGTGGGGGTTGTCTGACAATATGGGACCAATGGCTTACGGTGAAGATGAAGGTGAAGTGTTTCTTGGTCGATCTGTTACACAACATAAATCCGTATCTGATCTAACTGCAAAATCCATTGATGAAGATATTCGTAATCTGATTAATCGTAATTATTCACGAGCAGAAGATATCTTAAAAGAGCACATTGAAAAACTACATATTATGACCAAGTTATTAATGAAATATGAAACCATTGATAGCGATCAGATTGATGCCATTATGGAAGGACGTGAGCCAGGCGCACCGAAAGATTGGACTGATAGCTCTTCAGAGCCACCATCATCAAGTACATCGTCTGATTCTGATGATACTTCGGGTGAAACAGCAGAACAATTGCACTAAAATATATGATTTTGGACTGTGCGGGTAAACCGTTAGATTTAACCCATCCTCAAGTAATGGGAATCCTCAATGTCACACCTGATTCATTCTCAGATGGCGGTCAGTTTTTAGCTCAAGACAGCGCGTTGGCACAAGCAAAACAGATGGTTGAAGATGGTGCTGGCATTATAGATGTTGGTGGTGAATCTACACGCCCTGGTGCAGCTATCGTTTCTATTGAGGAAGAAATATCACGTGTTGTTCCAGTGATTGAAGCGATTCATTCTGAAATTGATATTCCAATTTCAATTGATACTAGTAAGCCTGAAGTGATGCGAGCAGCAGTTCAGGCTGGCGCAGGCCTAATTAATGATGTGAGAGCATTAACGGTTGATGGCGCATTATCAGCAGCGGTTGAGTGCGATGTTCCTGTTTGCTTGATGCATGCTCAAGGAACACCTCAAACAATGCAAGATGATCCTCGTTATGATGATGTGGTATCAAATGTCATTGCATTCTTATCTGAGCGTGTTTCTGTATGTGAACAAGCAGGTATAAGTCGAGATAAATTAATTTTGGATCCTGGCTTTGGATTTGGTAAGCGAGCGACTCATAACCTTCAGTTGATGAAGCACCTCAGTAAGATTATTGAACTAGAACTTCCTGTATTAGTTGGCGTGTCACGAAAATCAATGATTGGTAAATTACTAAAGGTATCGGTCGAAGAACGTCTGGCTGCAAGTTTATCTTTAGCAGCCGTATCAGTGTGGCAAGGTGCAAAAATAATTCGTAGTCATGATGTACGCGAGACTGTACAGGCTATAATGATGTGTGATCATGTAATGAAGGTGCAAGACTGTGAGTGAACAAAAAAGAAAATATTTTGGCACAGATGGTATTCGTGGTCGTGTGGGCGATGGTGCAATTACGCCTGAGTTTGTACTTAAATTAGGCTGGGCGATTGGTCGTGTTTTTGCTAAAGAAGGGCGTAGCAAAGTTCTGATCGGTAAAGATACTCGGATTTCTGGTTATATGTTTGAATCTGCTTTGCAAGCTGGGTTATCAGCTGCGGGTGTTGATATTTATTTACTTGGTCCAATGCCAACGCCAGCAATTGCGTATCTAACTCGAACATTTCATGCTCAGGCCGGTATTGTTATTAGTGCTTCTCATAACCCATATCATGACAACGGCATCAAGTTCTTTTCAGGAAAAGGTACAAAGTTACCTGAAGCAATTGAGCTTGAGATTGAAGCAATGATGGACCAGCCACTTGTGACGGTTGATTCTGCCTTATTAGGTAAAGCGCACCGAGTTGATGATGCCGCCGGTCGTTATATTGAATTTTGTAAAAGTACCGTGTCGTCAAAATTAGACTTTTCAAAGTTAAAAATTGTCGTCGATTGTGCTCATGGTGCAACGTATCATATTGCTCCAGATGTATTTAGGGAACTAGGTGCAGATGTTATTACAATGGGTGCTGAGCCTGATGGCCTAAATATAAATCAAGATTGTGGCTCTACAGAACCGCGATTATTACAAGCAGCGGTACTTGAAAACGAAGCTGATTTAGGTGTTGCATTAGATGGTGATGGTGACCGTCTAATTATGGTTGATAAGCAAGGCGAGCTTGTTGATGGTGATGAGTTATTATTTATCATTGCTAGAGCACAGCAACGTGCCGGACATGGACAAAAAGATATTGTTGGTACATTGATGTCTAATTTAGGCCTTGAACATGCCTTAGAGAAATATGACATGAAATTACATCGCGCCAAAGTGGGTGACCGATATGTGATGGAAATGTTGAAAGAAACAGGTGGAATTGTTGGAGGAGAGTCTTCAGGTCATATTATCTGCCTTGATAAAACAACAACCGGTGATGGTATCGTTGCAGCATTGCAAGTGCTTGATGAGATGCAAGCAACAAAGAGTAGCTTACATGAGCTACGATCTGCAGTAACAAAATATCCACAGCGTCTTATTAATGTACGTATAAATAAGATGGTTGACCTTTCAGACAATGAAAATGTTATTACAGCCGTTAAAAGTGTCGAAAGCCAATTAGGTAATGAAGGGCGAGTTTTATTACGAGCATCTGGCACGGAACCTGTTATTCGAGTGATGGTTGAGGGCCGAGATGCCGTACAAACCAACCAACTGGCTAGTGAACTAGCCAGTGTGATTGAAGGTATCTTAAAAGCTTAGGCAGCTTCGTTTATCGCTACTTGCTCTAACTGCTTTTGTAAGCCAATATTATTTTTAGCATTAATGACGAGAGGGGCGCGAATGATAGCCTTAAAGTCAGTATTTTCTTTTTGATCTGGCTTATAAACAATTAAGATAACTTGAGCATCATTGAGATCATCAAGTTTTAATAATACCTCATCCTCATCAGTGAGCGTGATTTCATATTCAAGCCCGAACTCTGCAGGTGATACGACAGACATTGATACTTGATCATCTGTCACAGATTGCAACCAATGTACTGTTGGGTTGCTACTTTCTTCGTGAAACAGTTTGAACTGTGTATATTCCTCAAAGCCAAGTAAGCCATTAGGGAAGTCTAAAATATCACTTTTATTAATAGTCTGTGTACCAAAATTTGAAGTTTGAATTTCCATAAGTATTCCATATAAATTAAGACAAGCATCAAGGGTTATGCAGAAACCTTGCCAATTATCTTTAAATAACATTCTTATTCATAATTAAGGATTGCTTTATAGCTAGGTAAAAGGTAGTCTGAGCTATTGTTAATAGTGTTGAGTGAATAGCTGTGCGTAAACCATTAGTTGCTGGAAATTGGAAAATGAATGGCTCCAGTGCAAGTGCTAAAATGTTGCTTGATGGAATTTTGACGCAGGCTGAAAGTTTTTCCTCGGCAGAGGTTGCACTCTTTCCTCCTGCTGTTTATTTACAGCAAGTTCAGCAAGCACTTACAGGCAGTGGAATCAGTTGGGGTACACAGAACCTTTCACAGTTCAAGCATGGTGCTTACACGGGAGAAATATCTGCCCCGATGCTAAATGACTTTGGTTGTAAGTACGTCTTAATAGGGCATTCTGAACGTCGTTGCCTTTATGCTGAGATTGGCTTAGACCAATTAGTGCTTGATTACATCATTGCCGAAAAATACAGTATGGCAACTCAAGAAGGCATTACTCCTATCATCTGTATTGGTGAAAGCCCCGAAGAGCATGCTGATGGTAAGACGGAAGAAGTTATTGCACGCCTGCTTGATATCGTTATTGCCCAGAATGGTGTCAAAGCATTGTCGCAAGCAGTGCTTGCATATGAACCTGTTTGGGCCATTGGAACAGGTAAGTCGGCAACACCTGAATGGGCTCAAGAAGTGCATTCTTTCATGCGAGAGCGTATTAAAAAGCATGATATTGAGACTGCTGAAGCAATACAAATACTTTACGGTGGTAGCGTTAAAGGAGATAATGCCGCACCGTTATTTTCAATGCCTGATATTGATGGCGGGCTTATCGGTGGTGCATCACTAGATGCAGATGAGTTCGTGAAAATTTGTCAGGCTGCAAGCATTTAGGTTTAAAAATGGATTCATTAATTCTCGTTTTACATATTGTTGTATCACTTCTATTGGTTGGGTTAATTCTCATTCAACACGGAAAAGGTGCTGATGCTGGCGCTGCTGCACTGGGTGGAGGAGGCGGTGGTGCTTCTTCGAGTGTATTCGGTAGCCAAGGTTCTACATCTTTTTTATCGAGAGCGAGTGCAATACTTGCAACAATATTCTTTATTAGTAGTCTAACGCTAGCGTATTTTTCAGGAAAAGCAGATCGTTTAGAGAGTATTACAGAAACTGTTATAACAACTGAGACAGTCAAAGAAGTACCTGCAGATCTTCCTGATTTGCCATAAGAGATATCCATAAAAATAGCCGACGTGGTGAAATTGGTAGACACGCCATCTTGAGGGGGTGGTGGACGTAGTCCGTGGCGGTTCGACTCCGCCCGTCGGCACCAAGCATTAAAGCCTTACATGGCAACGGTTTAAGGTTTTTAATTATCGTTAAATTAGACGTTGTAAAAAATAAATTCGGAAAACTTTCGGAAAACTTTCGGAAAACTAAATATTGTTTTGCCGTAATCTGACCAAATTATTGCACCAAAGATAGTGGAGTTTTAAAAGTTATCCACATGCATGGCGTGACGAATGGCTAGCGATATATTTGATTAAAGATAGTAATTTGCGCTATAAAAAAGTTATTCACAGCTTAAAACAACTAAAAACGCCTGTTATACTTGACATCGACGGTATGAGGTTTACTTTTTGGTAATTCTTGCTAAAGTTATCGGAGTTGAATGCCGATATCTACACAGTATTCGACATTTAACATGCAGCAGTGATGCTGCAGAGAAGAAATAAAGGTAGTAGTTTATCCAGACAGCGCATTAAGCGTTAAAAATCTGCATACTATAAAAAGTCAAAAGGAAATGACATGAAAATTGAAGATGGCAAACTGATTTTTGAAAAATTAGTAGAGTCAAACCCAGAAAGACCTGAAGGGGCACTTAATGTTGCTCAAATCATAACTGTACCTCAACCTGCTCAAGCGACAATCCAGCACAACGCTAGCGGTCAGTTTTCAGATGATGTAGATGAACTTCTATCTAGCATGCGTTCACTCTCAAAGTGTGCAGCAAGCCTAGCCGTGCTTGAAGGTTAATACTGCCCCACCAACTTAACCTTCAATATGCCACAGGACTGTATTTTACATGCGTTATAACATGCTATACAAAGGATCAAAAGAAGAACAAACGATCACTTTCCTTTCAATTTTAGAAGCATTTACTGATTCATTCATTCATGGCGACGTAACACAAGTTGAAACAATCAAAGTTGATTCTGCGATAGTCGACACATTGATATATGCCATTAATGAAAGTGAGTTTCCACATATCGATGGACTAGATGCCTCGAGCGCCTTCAAAAAGGCATCACACCTCATTACATACATTATTGAAATGCAACCTATAACAGGCGTAATATTCAAAGATGAGATTGATAACCATTACTCTTTTACCCATGTTTTAAATGACTTTAATCCAAATGCAGTATTTGCCTTGCACCTAGGTATATCGTTAATAAATAATCACGAGATGGATAAAGGTAACGGTGAAAAAGTTCAACCATCAGATGTTATCGCAGTTACTGAACACTCATACTACGATATTTTAGGAGCATTATCCGAGTCAAGCATTTCTCATAGCATGCATTACTCGCTTATTGCCTTACTTCTTGAGCAGA
Organism: Gammaproteobacteria bacterium; assembly: GCA_028598975.1. Taxonomy (GTDB): domain Bacteria; phylum Pseudomonadota; class Gammaproteobacteria; order Nitrosococcales; family Methylophagaceae. The sequence continues at coordinate 21,495 of JAQRMU010000023.1, forward strand.
TGTTTTATAAAACAAATCCAAAGCTACAGTATGATGATTTCTTCTGTGGCTCTAAAGAGTACAAAGAGAGTTGCAAAACAATTCCAGAACACTACCACGAACTCATTGCTCAAACTGATTGAACACTTATCTAAACCCGCCTAGAGAATCGAAGCGGGTTTTTTATTGCCAAAAACCTACCCTGCCACTTCAACAACAGTAGTCCATTCCTGACCTTCAAGATATTTCATCGTCATTTTCTCACTAGTGTGGCCCCGTAAAGTTTGAATTTGCTTTACAGTCCATCCTTGTTCCTTGCGTAAAAACTCTCCCAAACTTAAAAGCTCGTGCAATGTAGGCGGGTGTTTGCTTTCTAATCCCACTTCTGCAAGTTTTCTCGCCTTTGCAAAGCCTTTTGATAGTTGATCACCTGTTAGCTGCATAACGTGACCTTTCTCTCCTGCAATCACTTTTGCTCTGCGGTCTGGCATTTGGTGGATCACATACGGGCATACTCGTTTATCTCTAAATGATGAAATCAACTCACTTAATGTTTTGGCTCCACGTTCTGAATGTACCAGGGAAAGATTCATCGGTATGCGTAGATATGCAGCTTTGCCATGCTTTCTAGTTTTGCTTTGAATGATATAGGCATAACCATCACCACGGTCATAATCAAAACGCCAGTTTCTAATATCTGTCCTGCGTTGAATAGTGTTAAGTGATAACTCCATTGCATTTCTGATAACGGGTGTTGCGTGTTTATAGATGGCTTTATATTCATCTAAGCTTAATCTGTTACGTTTGGTGTGTTCAGTATCGGCTTTCATAACACGCTCTGGCAGGTTACCAATATGCCTACCATCTGAAATAGCTTGCTTAAATATTTGAATCAATAATGTTCGATGACTGTTAAATACTTCAGCTGATGAACGTTGCTTTAAATATTCGGCAATATCCCTTTGAGTGATGCTTGAGAAATGTATATGTCCAAGATCCTTGATAATGACATTACACTTTCTGATTGCTTCTTTTAGAAATGAAGGTGAAAGCTCGAAGCCTTTAATTCTCTTGTTAGGCAATATATGGTCACGGTAATCAGTGACGAACATTTCAAATGTATCTTCAGTTTTAAGAACACGCTCAATTAAGTTAGCCTCTTTCATTAAGATCTGATTTAATTGTCTAGCAGCTTGAATAGCTTGTAATCGATCGTTTCCCATTCCTGTCCGCTTACCCGTCTGAGGGTTTTTCTTTTCCTGGGCCATTACCGCCTGTTGATAAGGCGATATTGCAGGGAACAAAAGTGATTGCTCGTGATTGCCGTAACAGTCGTTTGGGCGATTTCTTAAAAGAGTTGAATTTGACGGAAGGGCGTGGGACAGGATTGCCGAAGATCCGTCGATTTATGGCAAGGAATGGCTCACCTGAACCTGTGTTTGAAACAGATAATGACAGTGTTTATTTTTTAACAACACTACCGATTCATACTGAGTTTAAGGTTGAACAGCCAGAGGCCCAGTCACAGCCAGAGTCACAGCCAGAGTCACAGCCAGAGTCAGAGCTTGCAATGAAGGTATTAGGTTTCTTGGCTTCTGGTGCGTTAAGTAAATCTGAATTATCGAAGAAACTGAGTCAAAAAGCTATTTCAGGTGAACTTAACAAGCAAATTAAACAGCTTCTTGAAGGGGCGTTAATCGAGCGAACAATACCCGACAAGCCTAACAGTCGGTTACAAAAGTATAAATTAACTCAGCAAGGTGCTGATTTGAGTAATGGCAAATAAACGTAATAACCGAAAATGGAAGTGGTATGTTTAATATTTGTGATAACGAATATTGATAGTAATTTTTTTTATTCTATACTTCCATAAAAATAGAGATTGGGAGCGTGATATGGACTTTGAAATGATGACAGATCATGAGGTTGTTATTGCTTTGGGCCAGCAATATGATCAGTTACGGCGGCATAAACAGTTGCAAGATAAAGAGATATTGGCAGCAAGCGGTACCAGTTCATCGGTGTTGGCTAAATTTCGAGGTGGTAAAGGAAATATTACGCTTGAGACCTTTGTTAAGCTGATGCGGGCGGTTGGCGAGCTGGATAAATTAGAGTCATTGCTGGTTATTCCTGAGCAGTATAGCCCTACGCAACAAAAGACGGCGTTACCTGAGCGGATCCACAAACCTAAGAATGTGAAGCCTACATTTACTTGGGGTAATGATGAATGAGTGAGGTGGTTGAGGTTAGGTTGTGGGGCACAACGATTGGTCATCTTGGCTATCAACCGGCTCAAACAGAGGTAGCTACGTTTGAATATACGGCTGAGTTTGCTGAATCTGGTATTCAGGTTTCACCGTTACAAATGATCGCGCCTACGTTGATTCATAGTTTTCCTGACATTAGCCAGCGAACATTTAAAGGTTTACCTGGCATTGTGGCAGATAGTTTGCCTGATAAGTTTGGTAATCAGTTAATCGATCTTTTTATGGCTGAAAAGAATATTGCCCCCAATTCGATTACTGCATTAGATAGGTTGTTATATATAGGTTCACGAGGAATGGGGGCGTTGGAGTACCGCCCTGCTGCGGTAGTGGGGGGGGGATTATAAAGAACTGGCTTTGGATGTGCATACCTTAGCAGAGTTCGCGGCTTGTGTGGTTTCGAGAGATTCTAAGCGACGTGAACAACTGTTGAGTGCTGAGAACCGTTCTCAGGCATTACGGCTTATTCGTATTGGTTCAAGTGCAGGCGGTGCTCGTTCAAAGGCGTTAGTAGCGCGTTCGATTGATGGTGTGCTTAAAGATGGTACTGAAAACTACGGTGTGGATCATCGCTATTATTTATTAAAGTTTGATAGTGAGAATAACCAAGATAGAGACCATCGAGATCCCAAAGGGATGACACGGGTGGAGTATATTTATTCAAAATTTGCTCGTGAGTGTCAGATCGATATACCCGAAACGGACTATATTGCTGATGGGGAGGATTTTCATTATTTAATAGAACGGTTTGATTTAATTAATAACGCGGGTCGCTTAGAAAAGCTTCATTATGCATCGTGGAGTGGTCTTAACCATGCCCATCGTGATGCCACGGGTGCGTATGGTTATGAGCAGTTGATTATGACTGCAAAAATGATAGGTTTAGGGCAGTCAGCGTTAACAGAGATATTTAAGCGTGCGGTTTTTAATATCGTGGGACGCAATCAAGATGATCATACTAAGAACTTTGGTTTTTTGATGAATAAGGCGGGAGAGTGGTCTTTGGCGCCTGCGTTTGATTTAACGTATGCATTCGATCCACAAGGTAAGTGGACTCAAGGTCATCAAATAAAGCTTTCAGGCAAGCAATCAGATTTTGTTCGAGATGATTTATTAAAATTTGGTGAGTATTGTAATCTTAATAAGCGAAAAGTCAGCATGATCATCGAACGAACAATAGCTGCTTTTCAGCAATTTGAGTCACAAGCACGAGAGTTAGGCGTGAGTGATATTCTATTGCATACCGTGCGTGAGAATTTGCGATTAAATTTGGACTGATTTAAGGAATAAAATGCAAATAGACCAACTCACCCAAGGAATTGAAGCCAAATTTAATCAAACCGAATTGTGTTTTGGCACGATCCTGAGCAAACATTTCAGTGATACATATCACTTATGCTTTTTATGCGCATAAAAGTGTGGTAGGTTGGCTTTTAAATGCGCGTAAAAGTGTAACGTTAACCACTGTTTGAAGTGAGTAATAATGAGAAGATTGATATTAGATAAGCTACTTGTTTGGAAAAACAGTAGTTCAAGAAAGCCGATTTTGTTGGATGGGGCAAGGCAAACGGGGAAATCTTACCTTTTAGAGATGTTATTAGGTGAGCACTTTGAGCAGGTCATTCGCTTAGATTTTCTTGAACAGCCACATTTGACGGCTATTTTTGAGGGATCATTAAATCCTGATGACATACTAAATAATATTGAGCTTGAGCTAAATGTATCAATTGATAAGGATAAGGCGCTTATTATTTTTGATGAGATAGGTGAGTGTCAGGCGGCGGTCAATTCCTTAAAGTTTTTTGCTGAGCAATGCCCGCAAATGTTTGTGTGTGCATCTGGTTCTAATATTGGTTTATTGGGTTCGTTTCCTGTTGGTAAGGTGGAGCTGCTCAATCTTTATCCGATGACATTTGAAGAGTTTGTTTGGGAGTCAAAGCAAACGGCACTTATAAAAGCCTTTGATCAGATGAATATGGGCAAGGTTGCTCATGATAAGTTGTTTAGCTTGTTGATTGATTATTATTTTGTGGGTGGTATGCCGGAGGCTGTGAAGCGTTGGTTTTCTTCTGTTGGAGAACAGGGTGTTTTGGAGCGTACAAAGGCTATTACCCAAATTCATGCTGCTCTTATTGCTGGTTATGAACGTGATTTTGGTAAATATTCTGATAAGGTGTCAGCACAGCATATTCAAGCTGTTTTTAATAATGTGCCTGTTCAGCTGTCTAAAAACATTGATGGTTCTGTTAAACGCTTTAAATTTAAAAGTGTGATTGAGAAGAAGAGCCGTTATCAAGAGTTAGCAGGGCCCATTAATTGGCTTGAGAAATGTCGGCTTTTATCTCGATGTCATCCCGTAGACTGTAAGCCATCTTCACCATTGTCTGCCTTTGCAAAGGATAATATTTTTAAGTTGTTTTTATTCGATGTGGGCTTGTTGGGGTATATGCTCGGGCTTTCATATAAAGAGCACCGTGATCAAGACTTTAATTATAAAGGCTATATCGCTGAGAATTTTGTTCAAAATGAATTAATTGCACAAGGTGGCTCTCCTACCTATTCATGGGAATATGCACGTTCAGAAGTAGAGTTTTTGTATAAATGCGATGATGGCAGTGTTGTGCCTGTTGAGGTGAAAAGCGGCAAGCGAACACGCGCTAAATCATTAGGGGTTTATGTTGAGCGATACCAACCTAAAACAACAATAAAGCTGATTGGTTCGACGGGCTCACTTGAGAATGAAAATGCGTTGGTCGTGCCGTTGTATTATGTTTCTAAACTAAATAAACAAGAATTATTATGCAAATAGAGCAACTAACCCAAGGCATTGAAGCCAAATTTAAGCAAAATCGCATTGTGTTTTGGCACGATCCTGACCAAAGCTTCCGTGATGAAATTTCGTCTCTATCCATAGATGATGTGACGGTTTTGGATATGTCGCTTCAATCTGTATTAGAAGTGAAAAAGCTGATTGAGCTGGATGCGCCTTCTACTTCATTTTTATTGTATTTCCCTTCAGCAGAGCTTGAACCAGAAAAAGATTGTCTGTTAGATATTCGCCTTTATAGTGACGAGTTTTTTGCTGATGCCAGTTCAATGTTGTTGAATGAACTGGGCATTGCGAAGATGGCGCTTCGTGACCATATACGCCAGCGTCAGAGCTTCTTTGCTAATAAGCAGCGGTTTGCTACTTTAAAGCGCTTTGTGACTGAAAATGAAGATGCTGAGAGTTTAGATCGTAAGATGATTGCTGCGGTGGTGAAGGCGGACTCTGCATCACTCAATGATATTTTACTTAAATTGATGAGTGACTATGCTGATTCATTAGCGTCAGGTGGTGATGTAACACTACTAAAACAGTTGGATAAGCATGACCTAACCGCTTCGCTGTGGCGGGATGTGGCGCAGAGCCTTAGCTATCAGAATGAGTCACCTTCACTTGTTGATTTTGCACTTAAGTTATTTTGTACTGAACTGTGGAGTCAGATTGATGCAGCTGATCGAGACTGGTTATTAAATAATGTGCTTGGCACGGCTTCAGGTAAGGCGACAGCATTAGCCTTTATGGCCAGTTGGCGTGACAGCCGAAGTTATGCTGATAGTCATGACGTGATCTCTAAGATGATCGCTACGCAGTTGGAGGTGGACTCTCGTTGTAGTCATTATGAGCCACATCAATTATTAGAGTGTGAAACCTTTGAAGCAATTGAACAGGCGGTTATTCGCGGTTTGGTGAAGCGTTTATTGGATAGTGAAAAAGCGGTAGATCGTGTTGAGTTTAACCTTGTGTTATCTCGGCGCCTTGATAGCCATTGGTGTTTACGCCGTGAATATGTGGCAGCCTATGAGGCATTACGCAATGCTGAGTTGTTGCTTCATTTAAGACAGCAGTTTGATGCTGGTTTTCATTATGATTCAGTTAAGGCAATGTATGACGCCTATACGCAAGAGTTATATCAGTTTGATCAGGCTTATCGTTTATTTAATGAACATGTGCAGGTTTTATTTAATAAAGGTGCTGAGATCTTACGTCAGTTAGATGATGCTGTTGAGAACCTTTATACCAATTGGTATTTGACCGAGGTTGGCACGGCTTGGGATAGCCTTATTGCTAAAGAGAACTTACTTGAGACTTGGCAGTTAGAGGATGTTAATAATCAGTATCAGTTCTATGACAAAGAAGTTGTACCTCGTTTAGCCAGTAAGGCAACAAAGCGAGTATTTGTGATTATTTCTGATGCGATGCGTTATGAAGTGGCGCAGGAGTTAACGGCAAGCATTAGTAAAGAAAAACGGTTTAACACTGAACTAAGTTCACAGTTAGGTGTGCTACCCAGCTACACGCAACTGGGTATGGCGTCGCTATTACCTCACTCAAAGTTATCGTATCAGCCAGATAAGAATTCCTATGTTTATGTTGATGGAAAACCATCACAGGGATTAGAAAATAGACATAGTATTCTACAAAATGTGAATGGCATGGCCGTGAGTTCAAAAGACTTAATGACCTGGAGCAACGATGATGGCCGTGACGCTGTTCGCGATGCTGATGTAGTTTATATCTATCACGATACGATTGATGCCATAGGTGACAAGGCGGCTACAGAAGATAAGACCTTTGAGGCCTGTCGTAGTGCTGTTAATGAACTAACGGACTTAGTAGCGCGGGTGATTAACAGATTGAATGCCAGCCGAGTTGTTATCACGGCGGATCATGGCTTTTTATTCCAGCAGAAGTCTTTAGAGCAACCCAATAAGACAGCCATGAAAGTTAAAGCTGAAAATGCTCTTGAGGCTAAGAAGCGTTACATCATCGGTAATAAGCTACCTTCAGGTGATGCCTATTGGAAAGGCTTAATTTCAAACACGTCTAATGGCAGTAGTGATACTGAATTCTTGCTACCTAAAGGTGCCCAGAGGTTTCACTTTGTTGGTGGCGCTAAGTTTGTTCATGGTGGCGCCATGCTGCAAGAAGTATGTGTGCCTATTATTGGCATCAATACACTGCGTGGTGAGAAAGCGGTTCAGAATGAGAAAAAGACGGTAGGTGTGATTGCGGCTAAGCAGTCAATCAAAATCGTCAATAATATTGATAAGATCCGCTTCATTCAAACAGATCCTGTTAACGATAATTTTGTTGCTCGTCAGCTTGATATTTATATTATTGATGCCGAGGGTAAGGTGGTATCAAGTCGTGAAACTCTGAACTTTGATAGTACATCTAAAGTCATGGATGAACGTGTTCGTGAAGCGCGCTTGAAACTCATTGGCGCTGACTTTGACCGTAATGAACGTTATACCTTGGTGCTTGAAAATGTTGATACACAAACGCGCCATAATCAGTATGCGGTGACAATCGATTTAGCATTTCAAGATGACTTCTTTTGATTGTATGAAGTGATTAGCTTGTAAAGGTAAAAGATATAGACCCGTGATACTTGAAGATGCAGAACTTAGAAACTCGTCATTCCGGCATGCTTTTAGCCGGAATCTCCACCTAATAAGACTCCGGTTTAAAACATGCCGGAGTGACGGAATAAGAAAAATTCGCATCTTGAATGATTACAGGTATAGATAGAATTAGCTGAGATTGTTTGTCACAAAAATGCTATATTATTTGTGACAAAAATAAAGGGTTGAATGTAATGCAATCTGTTGATGATAAAGTTATTTCAAGAGTTTATGGTTGGGGTAGGGGGTGTTCATTTTTTTTAAATGACTTCTCAGATCTCGCAAGCGGTGACGCCATCCGTAAATCTTTGTCACGATTAGAGCAATCTCAGCAGATCCGTCGCGTTTTACGAGGTGTATATGATTACCCTAAATTCAGCAAAAAACTAAATAAACCCTTATCGCCTGATATCCAGCAAGTCGCCTTTGC
>JAQRMU010000024.1 GCA_028598975.1 Gammaproteobacteria bacterium
CTTGCTGCAAGAACACAATCATCAACTCATGAAATTGAAGAAATGGTTGGACGTTTACAAAGTGGTGCTAATGCTGCAGTAACTGTGATGAATGAAGGTCGTGAAAGTGCCAAAATGAGTGTGGATAAGGCTGAAAGTGCAAGTGTGGCACTTAATACCATTACAACAATGATCACAACAATGGATGAAATGAGTGCAGCAATTTCAGGTGCTGCAAATGAGCAATCATCGGTAGCTGAAGATATTAATCGCGGTATTGTTAATATCAGTCAAATCTCTGAACATACTGCTGAAGGTGCAAAAGAGTCTGCTGTTGCCGTGGAAGCAATGTCTGACTTATCTGTACAGTTACAAGATGCAGCAGGTAAATTTAAAGTTTAGAAAAAATTAGAAAAACTCTCTCTCATAAAAAAGCCGCAATCTAATGATTGCGGCTTTTTTATATCTGTAAATCTGGGTAATTACGACTATAAAATGTTGCTGTTACAAAAGGCTCTGTTCTATTGATGCTAATGCAGCCATCGGATCTTGAGCTGCAGTAATAGGTCGTCCAATCACTAAATAACTACTGCCTGCGGCAATGGCTTCGGCAGGTGTCATTGTACGGTGCTGATCGCCTTGCTCACTATTAGCGGGACGAATTCCAGGTGTTATTAGCTGGAAGTCATCACCACGTTGTGAGCGAAGTTGTGTTGCCTCTTGTGCCGAACACACGACGCCATCTAAACCACTGTCATCTGCAAGTTTAGCGAGGCGTAATACTGTGTCGGTAAGTGTGCCCTGCAAACCAATTTGTTCAAATGTGTTTTGGTCCATGCTGGTTAATAATGTGACACCGATTAATAAAGGACGGTCAGACTGATTGCCAATCGCTTCACGTGCGGCAGTCATCATCGCTCCACCGCCAAGTGTATGTACATTCATCATCCAAACACCTAAGTCAGCCGCCGCTGCACAGGCCTTAGCTACGGTATGTGGAATATCGTGGTATTTAAGATCTAAGAAAATATCAAAGCCTTGATTAACCAGTGATTCAACAACGCTAGGACCTGAACGGGTAAAAAGTTCTTTACCTATTTTTAGGCGGCAACGCTGTGGATCAAGTTGCTTTGCAAGTGCTAGAGCAGCATCTGATGTTGGATAATCTAAGGCAACAATGATTTTTGAATCAGACATACATAATTTCCATAAAAACAATAAGACGATCCTACCTTATCTATATCTATTTCGGTGGATTAGTATATGAAATGGTATTCTGTAGCGGATTTTTTTTAGGAACACATGATGGATTTTGATCTTTTAGCACAAGATGGTTTAGCTCGACGTGGTCGTTTAACATTTGATCGTGGCACTATTGAAACACCTGCTTTCATGCCTGTTGGCACTTATGGTTCTGTGAAGTCTATGACGCCAGAAGAGGTAGAAGATACAGGTGCAGAGATTGTTTTGGGTAACACTTTTCATTTGATGCTTCGTCCCGGAACTGAGGTTATTAATGCGCATGGTGACTTACATGACTTTATGAAATGGCAAGGTCCTATCTTGACTGACTCTGGTGGTTTCCAAGTATTTAGTTTAGGTGACTTACGCAAAATAACAGAACAAGGTGTGGAGTTCCGCTCCCCTATTAATGGCGACAAGGTATTTTTAGGGCCTGAAGAATCGATGCAGGTTCAGCGTGACTTGGGTAGTGATATTGTCATGATCTTTGATGAATGTACGCCGTACCCTGCCGATGAGCGAACAGCTGAAAAATCGATGCAGTTATCACTACGTTGGGCACAGCGTAGTAAAGATGCTCACGGTGATAACCCTTCCGCTTTATTTGGTATTGTGCAAGGAGGGATGCATGAGAACCTACGTGATATCTCATTACAAGGTTTAACTGACATTGGTTTTGATGGGTATGCTATTGGTGGCTTATCCGTAGGAGAGCCTAAAGAAGATATGATTCGAATTCTAGATCATCTTGGTCCACGGCTACCGCAAGATAAACCTCATTATTTAATGGGAGTAGGTCGACCGGAAGACTTAGTTGAATCTGTCGCGCGTGGTATTGATATGTTTGACTGTGTTATGCCGACAAGAAACGCGCGCAATGGTCACTTATTTACTCACCATGGTGTGATAAAAATTCGCAACAGTAAATATAAGACCGATACTGGACCTCTTGATCCCCTGTGTGATTGTTATACCTGTAAAAACTATAGTCGATCGTACTTGAACCACTTAGATCGTACCGGTGAAATGCTAGGTCCACGCTTAAATACCATTCATAACCTACATTATTATCAGACATTAATGAAGGGTTTACGAGATGCTATTGAAGCCGGAACATTAGAGCAATTTACGCGCGAGTTTTATGAGTTGAGAGCGAGTAAAGACTAACTCACTATCAGCCAGACTGTGCCTGTGGCATAATCGCTTTCTTTTTTATCTTTCTTTAGAGACATTAATCATGATGGATTTTTTTATTGCACCAGCACATGCTGCAGGTGAAGCAGCTGCACCGGGAATAATGGATTTTGCCTTTCCGATCGTTTTATTAGTATTGTTTTATTTTATGTTGATTCGTCCGCAATCTAAGCGTGCGAAAGAGCACCGTGCAATGCAAGGTGGTTTAGCTAAAGGTGATGAAGTAGTAACAGACGGCGGTTTGATGGGTAAGATTGTGAGTATTGGTGATAATGCGATTACTGTTCAATTAGCGGATAACTTAGAAGTGAAAGTACGCCGTGAATCAATTAACTCGGTACTGCCAAAAGGTACATTGAAAAAGCTGTAAAACAGTATTTAGGATATTCAACATGAATCATTATTCCGCGTGGAAAAATAGTTTAGTCATTGCCATTATTGTGATCGGTGGGCTTTTTGCCGCACCTAATCTTTTTGACGATGATTTTGCTGTTCAAGTTTCCGCTAGCCGACAAGGAAACGTCGATCTTACTTTAATGAGTGATATTGAAGCTGCACTTAAGGCAAAGTCTATTGACTATAAAGGTGCTGAGCTTGATGGTGAACGGTTATTAGTTCGCTTTTCAGATGCTGATGCACAGTTAAAAGCAAAAGATGTCATTAATAGTACCGTCGATAATGGTAATTATATTGTTGCATTGAATTTAGCAGCAACAACACCCGATTGGTTAGCAGCATTTGGTGCGGAACCAATGAATCTAGGTTTGGACTTACGCGGTGGTGTTCACTTTTTAATGGAAGTGGATATGGATGCCGCTGTTAAGATGGCTTTAAATAGTTATTCTAGTGAATTTCGTACTTTATTGCGTGATGAAAAAATCCGCTATAAAAAGATTCAAGTTGAAGCAAATAAGGTTATCGTTGGCTTCCGTAGTATTGAACACCGCGATCAAGCCTTGGTGAGGATGGCGAGAGAATATAATCAACTTGATATTGTTGTACTAGAAGAGAGTGTAACACCCTCACTTATTGCATCATTAACGGAAGTGTCTTTGCGTGAAACACGTTTAACAGCACTACAGCAAAATATTGTTACCTTACGAAACCGTATTAATGAGTTAGGTGTTGCCGAGCCAACAGTACAGCAACAAGGTGATAATCGAATTGTTGTGCAGTTGCCGGGGGTACAAGATACTGCTCAAGCGAAAAAGATCTTAGGTGCAACAGCAACATTAGAATTCCGCTTGGTTGATAATGAACATGATGTAAAAGATGCTTTGGCGGGGCGGGTACCTGCTAATTCAAAACTGTATCAACGTCGCTCAGGCCAAGCTATCTTACTGAATAAACGTGTGATGCTGACCGGTGAGCATATTATCAATGCGGCATCTACATTGGACCAAAATGGTTCACCAGCGGTTTCTATTACCTTAGATGGTAAAGGTGCTCGTGCATTTAGCAATGTAACACGGGACAATATTGGTAACCCAATGGCGGTAGTCTTTATTGAATCTAAAGCTGAAACGCGTGAAATTGGCGGTAAGATGGTCAAAGTGCGCCGTCAAATGCCAGAAGTAATTAATGTGGCAACAATTCGTGATCAATTAAGTAAAAAGTTTCAAATTACCGGCTTAGACTCAACGACAGAAGCACGTGATTTAGCGTTATTGTTACGTGCTGGTGCATTAGCTGCTCCGATTGATATTGTCGAAGAACGTACTGTAGGGCCAAGCCTCGGTCAAGATAATATCGACCAAGGGTTCAACTCAGTCATGATTGGTTTTATGTTTGTCCTTGTCTTTATGGTGATTTGGTATCGAGTCTTTGGTGCTGTTGCTAACTTGGCTTTAGCGTTGAACTTAGTATTAATCGTTGCCTTGTTGTCTATGCTTCAAGCAACACTAACCTTGCCAGGTATTGCCGGTATCGTATTAACAGTAGGTATGGCGGTTGATGCCAATGTATTGATATTTGAGCGAATTAGAGAAGAGCTACGTGTGGGAAATAGCCCACAAGCAAGTATTCATGCGGGTTATGCAAAAGCATTCTCTACTATTGCTGATGCGAATATCACAACAATGATTGCAGCCATTGTCTTATTTGGATTTGGAACAGGTGCTATAAAAGGCTTTGCGGTGACATTAATCTTTGGTATTGCTACATCAATGTTTACAGCCATTGTGGGTACACGAGCAGTAGTTAACTTAATTTATGGCAAGAAGAACAAGCCAAAATTGTCAATTTAAGGATCGTTAAATGCAATTTTTGAATAAAAAAACAAGCTTTAATTTTATGGGGAAACGCAAGATAGCTGCGCTTTTCTCAGCAATCTTGTTACTGACGGCTATTAGCTCTCTAGTAATGCAAGGATTGAATTTCGGAATCGACTTCACAGGCGGTACGATGATTGAGTTAGCCTATGAGGATACCGCTAATTTAAATGAAATCCGAGGTACTTTAGAATCTAATGGTTATGATGATGCCATTGTGCAAAATTTTGGCTCAGTCCATGAGGTACTTATTCGCTTGCCAGTGATTGAATCAGAGAATATGGCTGATTTAAGCAACGATGTTGTTGCAGTATTAAAAACGGCAAGTTCAACAGAAATTGATGTGCGTCGCGTTGAGTTTGTTGGCCCTCAAGTGGGTGAGGAGTTAACTGAGCAAGGTGGACTTGCAATGTTGTATGCATTAATTGGTATTTTGATTTATGTATCACTTCGTTTTGAATACCGCTTTGCAATTGGTTCTGTGGCAGCGTTAGTGCATGATGTATTGCTTACATTAGGTGTGTTCTCAGTCTTTCAATTAGAATTCGATTTAACCGTATTAGCCGCCATTTTGGCAATAATAGGTTACTCACTCAATGATACGATTGTGGTATTTGATCGTGTTCGGGAAACGTTCTTGAAAATGAGAAAAGGTGGCTCAGAAGAGATTATTAATATTGCATTGAATGACACTTTGAGTCGAACATTAATGACCTCGGCAACAACCTTGCTTGTGGTTATTTCACTGTTTGTTTTTGGTGGTGAAGTTATTCATGCCTTTTCGATTGCATTATTACTAGGTATTGTTGTTGGTACTTATTCATCTATCTATATTGCGAGTAATGTTGTGCTTGCAATGGGCGTGAGCAAAGCAGACTTAATGCCACCAGTAAGGGAAGATGGTGAAGAGATTGGTGAGGATGGTAGTCAAGTATAAATAGCGACGATAGCTAATTTAAAGCCTAAATTATAATCACGTTGAGTTCGCTTAACTCTCTTGTTATCTGTAGTTGCCATTAATAAGTCCTAAATGTGTCAACTTATTTTAGGACGGGACAAATAAGACATATAAAAAAGCCCGAATACTTCGGGCTTTTTTATGTCTACGATATGGGAATATATATTTTAGTGGACTTGCTGATCTCTAAATGAGAGTGCCTTATTAAGTGTTTGTTGCTGAGTACGCTTTTCCTTCTGAGCGTGTTGTTTCATGTTCAGAATATCAGCTGTTGATGTTGCTGGCTGATGTTCGACAGCTTGCTCTACCGTCTCGACACTGAGTATACGAAGGCCATTACTATTAGCATTGAAGCTCATGAAGTTGGCAAACTCTTCTAAGCCTTGCATGATGTTTCTTGCATCTAATTCTTTTGCTTTATTACTCATGACTTCTACAGTTAAAACTTGATATATTTTATATCGGTAAAGGTTAATAATTCTTGAGGAAAAATACGCAATTATTTCCTAGTTAAGAGATGGCTGAATATAACCAGTCATGGTTGTGCTTATACTATTCATTAGTAGGTGCTTTGCTTAAGTTATTGTTATATATTCAAATAACTTCTTGGTGTGAACTTTGCTCTAATGGATGTATCTATATCTTAGGTGTTGATATTGAAGGTTAGGAAAGATAAATTCTCATATCTATTCTAAATATAAAATTATGCACTAATAATTCTAAATTTAAGCGTTAATAGAGTGGTTTTCCCCCACTCTAATTAAGGCGTTAGC
>JAQRMU010000025.1:0-5818 GCA_028598975.1 Gammaproteobacteria bacterium
CAACAACTCTTTGCGTATACGAACCAAATAAATATTTAACGCAATTGCAATTGATACTGCCGTAACGATTAAATAGCTTTCAATATTTTGATTCAGGAAGATTGAAACAAACATCCACGCAAATAAAGGCGCAAGAACACCAGTATCAAATCGCAAGTAATAAAATGAATTTAAGTTGCTAATCCTTTCCAAAATGTATGCAGTTCTTGGGCTATCTTTACTTGGCAATAAACTATTATTTGGATAGTCATCAAATTCTTCCCATAATTTAGCTACAACCCAGTTTTTTAACATTACTGATACTTGATGTATAACAACACCAATAGGCAGCGCAGAAATTAATCCTACAACAGCCTTCAGTGATTCTATTTCGCTAAATATACTAGATAACAGTTGCTCTACACTTGTAGCGCATTCACTAAAATAAAATACAACTATCCATATTAAAAACACTGTTCCTGAAATTTGATACCGTAAAAATTGCTTCAATCTATACTCCTAATCTAGTGATTTCCTATGGTGAGTGTTCTTTCAAATTCTGGCAAAAAAAAAGGCATCCGAAGATGCCTTAATCCATTTAGAAATGCATGTAATGCTTTTTCAATGTTTTAGTTACTTGCCAAACACTTTTTAAGCCGTCAGGGAAGATAACATAATCACCAGGTACGATAGTAACGGGTTCTCCACCATCTGGAGTGACAACAATTTCACCTTCTAAGATGTATGAACGTTCATTTTTATTGTCAAAATCAAGACGGAATTCAGATACTGGGCAGTCCCAAATATTCCAACTTGAAACGCCTAATTCTTTTAAACGTTCTTCACTTAAGTTTTTTTCAATGATAATTTCTGGCATAACATTCCTACACTGTATGTTGTTAGTAAAATGGATACGAAATCCTAATCGCTGTTAAAGCGAGGTGTCACCACAAAATGCGAGACACAGGAATAATACCAGAAACCTTATTGATAATAACGATGTAATTAATTCAAGGTTGAAAGCAACTTTAATTTACTAACAAGCATCACGTTTCCCCTTCCCCATGCGATGTCAAATAAGCATAAAACGAGTCACCTGACTTTAATAATTAACCAAGTTGATTACCCCATTAATTGTATTTTTTGCTTGCTTATGAGCAACTTTATTCGTCGTGTTTTTGCTATTATTAGCACCCTTTCATAATGTTCTGGAGTTACTAATGCTGAAAGCCCTCTTCCTCGATTTGGATGAAACCCTATGCGACACACTGGGTGCTAATGAGCGGGCAAAACAATTGATGGCACAGGATATTGAGGAACAGTATGGCGTAAACCTAAATGGTCTGGTCTTTGCCGATGAATATGTCGCAGGTATCTACCGAGAATGGAATGATGACCAGCGCGAGCGATACATGCCAATTATTGAGCAGAAAAGCGAGAAGGCATTTCGGCTACAGTTGATTCACGACTTACTGGCTGAACGAGCCGTCGATAATATCAGCAATGAAACAGCTCAGGCCTTTCAAGACAAGTTTGATAGTGATCGCCTCAAGGCATTTGATTTCTACCCCGGCATTGCAGCCTTCCTAGCTGAAGCGCGTAAGCTGTTTACCTTAGTCGTTATCACCAATGGTCCCGAATTTTCACAGGTTCCTAAAGTAGAACGAGTAAACCTGGCTGAGCATGTCGATCACATCATTATCGGCGGGCAAGAGCCTGAGGAAAAGCCGGCACCCTCGATCTTCAACAAGGCTCTAAAACTTGCCAATTGCCAAGCCCATGAGGTGGTTCATGTCGGTGATAGCCTCGCGTCTGATATAGCTGGAGCACACAATAGTGGTATTACCTCCGTGTGGATCCAACATCAACAACCACTGGATGCCGAACTGGGTATAAACCCTCACCATACAGTGTTTCATCCAAGCGAAATACCAGCGCTAATCCATCGACTACACCATGATTAAAAACGTTACCATTCTTAATACAGAGCAATAAGATCACAAAATGCCCCTTTTACTTTGGAAGTGCATTAATTAGCTATATAAATAAGGAACATAATCCGTGCTACCCACAACACATTTCTTTACCCGTACTTTTTACCTGAGTGTCGCTCTGCTTCTATTCAGTCTATTTTCACAGTTAGCTTATTCTCACGGCATGTCAGAAGCTGAAAAACTGTCCATAATCGAAGGTGGTAATCTGCGTTATATGTGGCTCGGTGCTACTCACATGTTATCTGGATACGATCATCTAGCATTTGTATTCGGCATTATCTTTTTCTTGACTACATTTCGCGACATTGCCAAATATGTCACCGCGTTTACGCTTGGTCACAGCATTACTCTCATCTTCGCTACATTTAATGCAATTCAACTTAATTACTTTCTCATTGATGCCGTGATTGCTTTGAGCGTTTGTTATATTGCCTTCGCCAATATTGATGGTTTCCGTAAGTACCTCAATATTAATCCTCCCAACATGATGTTAATGATTGTTGGTCTAGGTCTGATACACGGTTTTGGCCTGTCCACTCGACTACAGGAACTACCATTAAGTGAAGACCATTTATTGCTTAATATCATATCGTTTAATATCGGTATTGAGCTAGGCCAAATCAGCGCATTAGCTCTTATGCTAATTCTGCTTGCTGCTTGGCGAAAAAGTGATGCTTTTAAAACATTTAGCCTAATTGCAAATTACGGCCTCATTCTCTTAGGAACGTTGCTTTTCCTTATGCAAATGCATGGCTATGAACATAGCATCAACTCTGAAGTATCTAGCCTATATCAGGAACGTTCTCAAAAAGCTGACACTGATAAAATAGTGGCAACAGAAAGCAGTCTTGAAGAACTTATACAACCCCAGTGGAAAGACTCAATTAGCATTACCATTCCCGCTCTAGACTACACCGAATACAAGTTATACCTTGAAAAAGATGCAGCACTTGAATACGCATGGGTAACAGATGGTGAGGCATTGTTTTTTGATTTTCATGGTGAACCAGAAGGTGATACATCAGGCTATTTCGAGAGTTACAAAGAACACACTGACAGTCAGGCAAGTGGTACATTAACAACCCCATTTGCAGGTACTCATGGCTGGTACTGGAAAAACGATAGCCAGCGACCTGTCACTATCACTTTAAACATTAAAGGGGTTTACCAACGTTTAGATACAGAAATGGAATAAACTCTAACAACCCGTATTATCGACCATTAAGCCATTTCAGGTGCATCACTCAATGGATATGATTATCCTAAAAATGTAGGCAAAAGAAGATAAACAACATACTATGTCACATCCCAAATCATTCTGATTCTGGGCATAGCTTTAAGTTTTTAGGAATTAACATGAAAGAAATTACAGTTGATAGCAACCCAAGTGAAGCACTTTTAAAAAAAATGGGTGCTGCTTACTGGCCAACATGGGAAAAAGAAGTATCTGTATTCCCGTGGGAGTTCGTTACAACAGAAACGGCACTTATTTTAGAGGGTGAATGTGAAATAACACCTGCAGATGGCGGCCCTTCAACTACTTTCAAAGCCGGTGACTTAGTCGTATTTCCAGTAGGCTATAAAGGGTCTTGGGAAGTAAAAAAACCACTTAAAAAGCACTTCAAACACAATGGCGGTAACTTTGTGAAATGTGCATTTAACCGAGTGAAAATAGTGATGAACCGTATTAAATCAATCACGAAATAAAGTTCGTTTTCATTATCTCTACAATATCGGCTTCTGATAGTTTGGCAAGTTCATATTCCAAAGATGAATAAATATCACCTTCTTTATTACCCAATGCTATCTCTACGACATCAGGCTTATCATCATGGAGAAGGATAACAATCTTTTTATCTAGAGCAATGCAATCAATGGTGATTGCATCAGCTCTCATACCTTGATTACGTAAAGTTTTATCCATTATTCCCATTAATGTATCGATATTATTAAACTTGCTATAGAACATATCATTCGCCCTAGCGACAATCTCTGATAAATTTTGTAGTTTACTTTTCATTTTTAACTCTTCGCGGTTAAATTAAATTTTCTAACGTATCAGATTATTTGTTTTCAATGATGTTTGAAATAATATCTAAACATTCTTTCATCGTATTCTCAGTGCAGCTAATAGGATCAGCAATCTTTAATTGAACATTGCTTGGTATAAAGGGGGCTAAGGCTTCCCTTCCCTCACCACCGACACCATCAATCCGCACTGGATAAATAGCTGTTTGGGTCCAAGCAGAAAGTCGAACTGCCCCGCCTTTTAACTTTTTCGGGGGATCTGAATCTAAATGAATTTTTCCATGAGGGAAAATAGCCAGTGCTTCGCCAGCTTCTAATGCACGCATGGCCTGTCTTAATGCAAGTTCAGGTTGGCCACTTCGATCAACTGGAATACAGCCTGATGCTTTAAATAGCCAGTGTAAGATTGGCCGTTCATATTGCTCTCTTGCAACCAAAAACCGTAGCGGCCTTCGACAGGCAGCAAGCAGTAAAAAAGGGTCAAGGCCAGAGACATGGTTAGAAACAACAATCGCTGCACCTGTTTCTGGTAACGGAATTTTAGCTTCTGGTATGTGATGCAGATGTCTGCACAAAATACGTCCAATACCATCAATGCAATTGATTGCGCCTCCCCCCCAATCAACTTCTGATGCTTGATAGCTGATGACAATAACCCAACTAACAAAAACAACCAGTGTAAAAATGGCGATAAGCCACATCATGAGTTAATCCTCGAAATATGAAGGGTCACCTAGGCCCACTCGCATTACTTCTGGCATATCATCAATAAATTCAATAACGGTTGTCGGTTCTGCACCACCAAAACCACCATCAATCACCAAATCAACCTGTTTATTTAAACGATCAATAATATCTTCAGGATCCGTCATTGGATAGTCTTCATTAGGCATAATTAATGTCGAACTCATTAAAGGTTCATTAAGTTCTTCTAATAAAGCTAATGCAATCAAATTATCAGGAATACGTAAGCCAATTGTTTTTCTTTTGGCATGCTGTAAGCGACGAGGCACTTCTTTAGTTGCAGGTAGTACAAAGGTATATGCACCTGGTGTATGCGCTTTAATAGCGCGGTATACACTATTATTTACTTTGGCATAGGTAGAGAGTTCTGATAAGTCACGACACACCAAAGTAAAGTTGTGGTCATCATCTAGGTCCCGAAGTCGGCGGATTCTATCCATCGCATTTTTATCGCCGATATGACAGCCTAAAGCATAGCCAGAGTCAGTGGGATAAATGACTAAGCCACCCTTACGAATAATGTCACAGGCTTGTGCAATTAATCGTTTTTGTGGATTCTCAGGGTGGATATGGAAAAACTGGCTCATGGTAAAACCTTGCTTAAAAATTCAGATATTTGAGGTATTTTAGTACCGAGATCATATACTAATGTAATTCTCGTCACACAGCTCATTCATAACGCTACGATAACTGAGTTTTTATTTTTTTACAGAGTGATATTAATTGAGTAGCTTCATCATTACTTAAACCTGTTGCACATAATGCCTTTGTTGCAACATCATCAACATCAGATGCCAACGATTTCCCTAATTCGGTTAGAGAGATACATTTTTGACGTTCATCTCCCGCTTCAAACTCACGTGTCACATAGTCAAGTAATTCTAAGCGCTTTAGTAGCGGTGTCATTGTTGGTTTACTCAAACCTACGGTTTCTGCCAATGCTGTTACCGAAACCTTGTCTTTTTGTAAGAGTGCCATCATCACCACAAATTGAGGATAGGTTAATTTCAATGGTCCTAATAATGAGCGATATGCCTGTGTAATCACACCTGATGTTGAATATAGCGTGTAGC
>JAQRMU010000025.1:5918-8505 GCA_028598975.1 Gammaproteobacteria bacterium
TAGCTAACGAACAATTCGTTGCCAAACATAAATAGTAAATTTTTTCTCACTCTAAGGAAGACCCCTGACAAAATTATTTTCAATGCTTGTATTAATGGCATCTCTTACTTTATCTGGCTTTGCTATGGCAGATGACCATGCAAAAAAATCAGCTGACTATATGCCAAGCTTAATTACGGCAACACCACTTGAAGGCCGTCAACTTGCCATTCTTATGGTAAGAAAAACAGTCGGCACAATTCAGCGCGATGGCAAAATAAAACATGCTGTAAGAGATATTTATGAAAAAGATCCAATGATGCTTATGCGTGCTGTTGAATTAGTTAATGCAGAATTCGCGATTATCGCAGTTGCAAATAATTACTGGCGCTAACAGAAATTTGAGCGCTATATCACGGTAATGGACTTTTATCGGGCGTATTCTTTATTCCGCTGTGTGAAAAATAATATGTGAAACATCTCAATTTAGGTTTCGCTAAGGAAAGCGAAGGGGCAGGCTAAGGATTAGTCTGCCCTTTATTTTTTATGTATCAAACACCGTCCAAATGGGTGTGCACGACTCTGGCATTGTTGCTAAATGACCTAGCTCAACCCACGTATTATCAGGGGTGTGAAAATCTGAACCGCACGATGCCAATAACTCAAACTGCTGTGCTAACTTAGCTAGCTCTTTCACTTCTTCTGGATGTTGGCGACCAGAAACAACTTCAAAGCCTATTCCTCCCGCCTCTTTGAAATCAGTGATTAATCGTCGACGTTTTGTAGCGGTCATTTTATAACGTGCAGGGTGTGCAATAACAGCCTGACCACCCGCAGCAGTAATCCAATGAACGGCATCTTCTAACTTTGCCCATTCTCCTGGCACATAACCTGGTTTATTACGAACAAGGTAACGTTTAAACACATCCGTCACATCTTTGGCATGACCATGCTCAACGAGAAACTTCGCAAAGTGAAGTCGCCCTAACATAACTTCTGATGCATATTTTTTAGCACCCTCAAGTGCTCCCGAAATGCCTGACTTTTCTAAACGGGCTGCTATTTCTTCTGCACGGCCAACACGAAAATCTCGCATCTTCGTCAAGCCTTGCTGTAATACTGTATTTTCAGGATCAATATTTAAACCAATGATGTGAACCGTGCCCTTAGCCCACGTAACGGATATCTCTACACCCGCGATTAGGTGTAATTCTGTTCCCTGTGCCGCCCGCTGTGCGGCTGCAATCCCTTCCGTACCATCATGATCGGTAAGTGCTAAGACATCTACTCCTTTCTCAATAGCACGAGCAATCAGCGCCTCGGGTTCTAAAGAGCCATCCGATGCTGTGGAGTGAGAATGTAAATCATAACAAGTCATAATTCATATTTTACGTTAAAATGCCTCTCATTACTTTTAAATGACAGACTACAAATGAAACTATTTTTTGATTTTTTACCAATTGCACTCTTTTTTATTGCTTATAAGTTTGGTGGAGGAATCTACCACTGGGATGGCCAAGAATACGATATTAAAGGCATTTATGTTGCCACGGCAGTGATGATTGTCGCGTCTATTTTACACGTTGCGATCACTTGGCTGATGACGAGGAAAGTAGAAAAGTCACACCTCATTACCTTAGTGCTTGTTCTTGTCCTTGGTGGCGCGACATTGTGGTTACAAAACCCAGACTTTATCAAATGGAAACCAACAGCAGTCAACTGGTTATTTGCCCTTGCTTTCATTGCTGCCCAAGTCTTTAGTAATAAGTCACTGCTTGAACGTATGATGGGTGAACATATCAAATTACCCGATACCATTTGGTTTAATCTTAATATTGCTTGGATCGTGTTCTTCATTTTTTCAGGTCTCGCAAATCTTTATGTTGCCTTTAATTTTGATGAAGCGACATGGGTTAACTTCAAATTATTTGGCCTGCTGGGGCTGACCATTGTCTTCATTATTGGTCAATCTATTTACCTTGCCAAACATGCCGAGGAATTACCTCAAACCAATGAGGATAAAAGCTAATGTTGTATGCCATCATCAGTGAAGATGTGAAAGATAGTTTAAGTCGCCGTTTAGAAGCGCGCCCAGCACACTTGGATCGCCTAAATACATTACAACAACAGGGTCGACTTATTTTAGCCGGCCCTCACCCAGCCATTGATAGCACTGATCCCGGTGAAGCAGGATTTACGGGGAGCTTGGTGGTTGCTGAGTTTAATGATTTAGAACAGGCACAAACTTGGGCAGACGCTGATCCTTATATTTCAGCAGGCGTATACGCCAATGTCATTGTAAAACCATTCAAGAAAGTACTGCCATGACCGATACGGTGAGTAAGTTAAACAAGGTTCTAGCTGAACTAAAACCAAGTTACCTTGATATTCAGGATGACAGTGCTTTACATTCTGGTCATGCAGGTAATACGGGAGGTGGGCATTACACGCTCACTATTGTCAGTGAAGATTTTGCTAACTTATCATTAATTAAACGTCATCGCTTAGTCTATGACACTGTTGGCACTCTAATGAAAACGGATATTCATGCTTTAAGTATCCATGCCAAAACACCGACGGAATTTAACCACAATTAATAGTCCAGAAC
>JAQRMU010000026.1 GCA_028598975.1 Gammaproteobacteria bacterium
AACCCAACACTGCAATCGATAGCTTCTACGACACGCCAACTAACAAAACAATTAAGTTCTACATAATTAATATAAAAAACTTTGAAAAAACCAGAAAGGCTCGGTTATAATAGTCGGATGCCTGGGTGGTGAAATTGGTAGACACAAGGGACTTAAAATCCCTCGGCTTCACGGCCGTGCCGGTTCGATTCCGGCCCTAGGTACCATATATGAGAGCCTCAGTAGTTTATTCTGCTGGGGCTTTTTTATTGATTATTATTTTAATAATGCCATTAGCTTGCCGTTGATTTTCTTGGTAGCTAAATAGTTTGCGTTTCCAATTATAGTTCTGGAGTTAAGATTAATTGAAAGTGACCAATAAGCTTGATGTAAGCTTTGATGAAAATAATATTGAACATGAAACCATTCACCGTAGACAGTCAGAAAGACGTCGCACCTCTCGAAGAAATAGTAAGCCCCTACTGCTTACCTCTGTAGAAAAAATAAAAACATTACGAAAGTTAGATCGACAGCTTTTAATTCCGCTGAGGGTCGGCGACCGTAGACAAACTAACCGAAGAAAATCTAGATTATCATTTTTGACTGTTGAAGAAATTAAACAACTCCGAAAGAAGCAAACTAATACACATAGTACGGTTAAATATAGGTTCGATTCCGGCCTTAGGTACCATATATAAGAGCCTCAGTAGTTTATTCTGCTGGGGCTTTTTTATTGGTTGTGACTTATAACCTATACAGCCAATATCGAAACACTCAATACATTCGGCCAAGCTAATTGTCGCCTAATATTGATAGCCTCAAGAATTTTATGCTTTTCGGGCTTTTTGTTAAGTCAATACGGGGACAATGAGAAAACTAAATTTAAGGCAGTTTCTGGTGAAAAGCTTTATTTGGGTTTATGTTATTATCTTTTTCTGCCTGTGCTCCAGCTTTAAGTGCCTCAATTGCATCTTTCAGACCTTGAATAGCTTCCTCTTTTTGCTCTTCTTCTGTTTTTTCTACATTTTCGTTTTCGCTCATTATTTCATCCTCAAAATTAACCCATAATTTCTTTCAATCCTTCAACAGGATCAAATCCTAAACATCTGCAATACCAAACAAACTCCACTACATCTAAACGACGTTGACCCACTTCTGTTTTCCCAACAAAGGAGTGCGGTTTGTCAAGAAGCTCACCAAACATGTCTCTTCCAAGCATTAGCAACACAGCTTTTAGAGGCTTTCTAGTTTTTGTTTATTTTGACAAATTGAGGCATTCTAAATGGGCAGAAAGAGGCTTCGCCTTTTTAAGCTTACATATAATGACTCTCTTCGCTAATCCTTGCTTTGCATTCTCATTAAAAGTTTGGTAAAAACACCTATAGTACAACGTCAATATATGCGCCATTTTTATACTATAAAGTGATAAAGGATTCGCCACATGAAGACATCGGATTTATTTGTTAAGGCTCTAGAAAATGAGGGGGTCGAATATATTTTCGGTATCCCTGGTGAAGAGAATCTAGACTTTCTTGACTCGTTACAACACTCTTCTATCAAACTTGTTCTTACGCGACATGAACAAGGTGCTGGTTTTATGGCAGCAACGTATGGACGGTTAACAGGCAAGCCTGGTGTCTGTTTAGCAACGCTAGGACCTGGCGCCACTAACCTTGTCACTCCGGCAGCTTATGCACAATTGGGCGGCATGCCAATGTTAATGATCACAGGCCAGAAGCCTATTAAAGCAAGTAAACAAGGTCAGTTCCAGATTGTCGATATCGTCAATATGATGCGACCTATCACTAAATTTACCAAACAAGTTGTTCATGGCAACACTATCGCATCTACCGTTCGAGAAGCCTTTCGCCTCGCGATAGAAGAGCGTCCTGGTGCAGTTCACATTGAACTGCCTGAAGATATAGCGGCAGAAGATGCAGATGGACATTTATATACAGTAGCCCCAACACGTCGTCCTGATGCTGATAGTCATGCTATCGATGCCGCGATTGATATGATTAAAAATGCCAAGATGCCGTTATTACTCATTGGCGCTGGGGCAAATAGAAAACGTTCAAGTAAAGCATTGGAAGCTTTTATTGAAAAAACAGGGATTCCTTTTTTCAATACACAAATGGGTAAAGGTGTTATTGATGAACGCCATGAGGCTTATTTAGGAACCGCAGCATTATCTGATCATGACTTTCTCCACTGTGCCATCGATCGCTCAGATTTAATTATTAATGTGGGCCATGATGTCATTGAAAAGCCCCCTTTCTTTATGAGAGATGATGGCCCTAAAGTAATTCATGTTAACTTTTCACCTGCACAAATTGATGCTGTCTACTTCCCTCAATTAGATGTAGTGGGTGATATTGCAACATCTGTTAATAGACTGACTAATGCACTTCTCCCGCAAGAACAATGGGACTTCTCCTATTTCTACCGAGTTAAAAACGAAGTGAAATCTCGCTTATCAAAATATAGTGATGATGAACGTTTCCCTCTTCTTCCTCAAAGTGCGGTTCACATTATTCGTGAAGAGCTGAATGAAGATGGCATTCTTACCTTGGACAATGGTGTTTATAAAGTTTGGTTTGCTCGAAATTATCCCTGTTACCAAAACAATTCATTATTGCTAGACAATGCCTTAGCAACAATGGGAGCAGGCCTTCCTTCAGCCATGCTAGCCAAATTGATTAATCCTGAGCGGAAAGTCATTAGCGTCTGTGGTGATGGTGGATTTATGATGAATTCACAAGAAATGGAAACAGCCGTTAGGTTAGATCTTGATCTCGTCGTTATTATTCTAAATGACAGTGCCTATGGCATGATCAAGTGGAAACAAGAAGGCATGGGGTTTAATAACTTTGGCTTAGATTATACTAATCCTGACTTTGTAAAATATGCTGAAAGTTATGGTGCGACGGGGCACCGACCTACAAGTCATGTTGAGTTTAGAAAGGTTCTACAACAAGCACTTAATTCAAAAGGTGTTCACTTAATTGATTTAGGAGTAGATTACTCATTAAACCACTCCATTCTCAACGAAGGTTTAAAAGAGAAGATCTGTATTCTATAAGGAGAATACCATTATGGCAGATATCCAACATTTTCCACTCATGATTGCTCACTCAGATAAAAAAAGTGAGCATATCTTAGAGGTTAAGTCTCCCTTTAATGAGCACGTGATAGCGACGGCTGAGAAAGCGGATGAAAGCGATATTGAGCAAGCATTAACGACAGCAAGTCATGTGTTTGGTGATCGTCGTAACTGGCTACCTGTCTCAGCACGTCTAGCCATTCTTGAGCGCGCAATTCAACTAATGGAAGATCGTGCTGAACAACTCGCCTCAGATTCTGCCAATGAAGGCGGAAAACCCTTAATTGATTCCCGTGTTGAAATGGCCCGTTGCATAGATAGTATTCGACTTTGTGTTGACTCACTTCGCAGCGAAACACCCACAGCTGTTCCTATGGGCATTAACCCTGCCTCACAACATCGTCTGACGGTGATGAAAAAGGAACCCATTGGTGTTGTTGTTGCCGTAAGTGCATTCAATCACCCACTAAACCTGATTGCTCACCAAGTTGGCCCTGCAATAGCAGCAGGTTGTCCTGTCATTGTGAAACCTGCTGACGACACCCCCTTATCTTGCCTCAGATTAGTTGAAATATTCCACCAAGCAGGCTTGCCAGAAGAATGGTGCCAAGCTGTATTGCCCCTCAATCATCAAATAGCAGAAAAGCTAGTCACCGATCCTCGTGTTGCTTTTTTTAGCTTTATTGGCAGTGCAAAAGTGGGTTGGTATCTACGGTCAAAATTAGCACCAGGTACCCGCTGTGCACTTGAGCATGGTGGTGTTGCACCTGTTGTCATCACCGAAAATGCTGATTTGGAGAAAGCGATTCCAGCCCTTGCTAAAGGTGCTTTTTATCATGCAGGCCAAGTGTGTGTATCCGTTCAGCGAATATTTGTGCATGAATCTATTGCTCGGAAAGTTGCTCGACAACTTAGTGTAGCGGCAGAAGCGCTTATTGTAGGTGATCCGCTTTCGGAGCAAACTGAGGTCGGTCCACTAATTAGGGCAAGCGAAATTGTTCGCATTACATCATGGGTACAAGAGGCTGTAGATATGGGTGCTGAACTACTCCATGGTGGGCAAGCACTACTCAATAACTGCTATGTACCAACTGTACTTTACAATCCAAGCCCAAATTGCAAAGTGTCACATTCTGAAATATTTGGCCCTGTTGTCTGCATCTATCCTTATAATGATTTAGACCAAGCAATTGTTTCTGCCAATTCACTTGATGTTGCCTTCCAAGCGTCGGTCTATAGTCAAGATATCGATCAAGCTATGTATATCTCTGATCAACTTGCTGCCTCAGCTGTAATGATTAATGAACATACTGCATTCCGTGTTGATTGGATGCCTTTTGCAGGTCTAAAACACTCTGGGCTTGGTACAGGCGGCATTCCCTATACTATCGAAGATATGCAAATCGATAAAATGATTGTCATTACATCAAAAGGTATTCAATAGAGAATATAAAATGGAGGTGGACTTCTTTTAGCCGTCCAAACAATACTGAGGTATCAATATTATCCCCGTGCAACGTCACATTGTACGGGGATATTTTTTTGTTCATATTGCTTTTAAAGCAATTAATTAAGCTCTTTACTAATAGGTGTGTCAGAACAAAGCGTCTGGTTGCGGCCTGATTTTTTCGCTTGATATAACGCTTGATCAGCACGATCAAATAAAGAGGAACCATTTTCACCTTGGTTTAGCTGAGCAACACCAAGACTCACCGTAAACCCAAAGGTACGTTTGCCATCATTACAGCTTAATTGTGAGACTGCGACACGAATACGTTCAGCAACTAATTGTGCTGCCTTTGCATCCGTATTACTCAAGATTAAAGCGAACTCTTCACCACCATAGCGAAATGCAATATCACTAAGACGCATTGTTGTTGTAATTGATTTAGCTAACGCTTGCAGTGCAACATCACCACTGAGATGGCCATAGGTATCATTCACAGCTTTAAAGTGATCAATATCAAGCACAATAAGTGACATGGGTGCATGTTGGCGATGAGCCAAATCAATTTCACGCTTTAAGCTAGAATCATAAGCTGCACGATTATTTAAACCTGTTAACTTGTCTTGTAAGGCGGCAGCTTGGGCTTCTCGGAATAATAAGCAATTACGAACTGGATAAATCAACTTACATAGAAAGTCTTCAAGCAATTGAGTGTCCGTATCTGTAAATTTTTTACGGCGTGTTAATGTAAGTTCACCCAACCAATGACTGCTCATCTCTAGGCGGTAATTACATGAATGGTGACTACGCTGGCCGAAGCTTACATCACAATGTAAGCCACGATGTTGATAATGAAGACTATCGTAAGCAAGTGCTTTACTCATTTCCTTATGAAATAAGCTGATAATATCATCCAACTCTAAAGAGGTTTGCAATACAGCAGGGAGACGAGCCGCAATGTCATCAGCATTTTCGTATAGCGCTTGTGGCTCCGTTACATCAATCGCATGGCCACGTTTGCCAACTAACGATAATTTTGCTTCTTCTGATGGTAATTGATGTTCCATGATGCATAGTCCTTGATATCTAGTATTGTAACTAGACAAAGCGAGAACTATGCCAACTTGTTATTTACATTTAACGTCAAGCACTTACAGCTATACGTCAGTAGTTTGACAGCCTATTTAATTAAGCAGTGAGCATTTCACCATTAATTTTTAGACTGTCTTTCCCCATCAAATATAAATACGTGGAGACAATATCTTCGGGCATGGGTAATGACGTTGGATCAATAGCAGGAAAAGCACGTGCATGTAATTTTGACTGCACGGTGCCAGGATCAATTGTATTCACTCTAACGCGACCATCACACTCTAATTCATCTGCTAATTGCTTACTGAAAGATTCTATCGCTGCTTTGCTCACTCCATACCCTGCCCAATATGCCGTGTCTTTATGATCATCTGTCGTAAAGATAATGGATGCCTCATCATACTTTTGCATCAATGCTAAACAAGCTCGAGTTAACAAATAAGGAGCGGTGAGATTAATATGCAACGTTTCTAACCATATTTTTGGATCTTGATGTTGTACAGGGGCAATTTGACCGAGTGAAGCCGCACAATGTACTAAGCCATCAAGACGCTCAAAATTATCATGGATATTGCGTGATAATTCATCATAGTCAGGAATACTCGCACCCTGAAGATCTAGAGGATATAAGACTGGCGTAGGCGCACCACTGGCCACAATCTCATCATAAACAACTTCAAGGGCGGGAATATTCTTATCAAGCAAAATAAGTACTGCGCCATGACTTGCATAGGCTTTAGCTACCGCTGCACCGATCCCATTTCCTGCTCCCGTAATGAGAACAATACGATCTTTAAGTAAGTCAGCTGACGCAGTGTAATCCATTAGTCTGCGTTTGCTACAGGAGAAAATTGACTAAATGTTACTTTACCATTTTGAAATTGTACGCTTGTTGTTCCTGCTTCAGATGTCCACTCACTCTGTGTAAATGTAAGTGCATCAATCGTACGAGATTGTGTCACTGTTGGTGCACCTAGTTTATCAACTGTCGCTTGTTCAGACGTTCCTGCTTCGACGGGTGTTGATGACGTACTTTCTGAACTATCACCACATGCAATAAGTGCTGAACTGATAAATAATGAAATTATGATTAAGCGAGATTTAGGTAACATGTTAAAAAGTCCAAGTTTTAAGTTACGTTTAAAGAAAAATTTGTCGCAGACAGTATATCAAGTTGTATAGTTGTTATCGACTAAATCAGTCTTGATTTAAGAGAGATTTAGCACAGTTTTCGCCATTGCGTATTGCTCCTTCCAATGTTGCTGGATAACCATTAGCAACATAATCCCCCGCGAGCCATAAACCTTTTATATTGGTTTGGCTTTCGGGACGATACTTTTCAATGCCGACCGTACAGGCAAAAGTCGCCCGTTTTTCACGGATCACCAAGCTATCACTTACCGTTTCTGACAACTCAGGAAAAATACCCTTGAGCTCATCACAAATATGCTCAATGAGGGTATCATTAGACATAACTTCATGCTCGCCTGGCGCACTAATGACCACAGCCATCAGGCCAGGTATTTGTTCGCTACGATCAAATACCCATTGGCTGCTTGTACCACTCACTCCCAACATAGGTTTGGCTAACCGTGTGTTCGGTGGATATTGTAGATAAATAGTGCAGATTGGGTATTCACCCGGTTTGCTTGTCTTTATATGTTCAGCAAGTAAATCACCACTTTGAGATGGCCCCGAGGCAATAATAATATTATCTGCTGAAAGTGTCGCACCATCTTGGCAAATAATTCCCGTCACTTTATTTTGTTCAATTATAAGTTGTTTGGCCCGAGTCTTCAGGCTAATCAAACCACCATGTTGCTGAATATAATTGGCAGCAACATGAGGGAGTACATCAGAAAGAGGTACTCGGGGAATTAACGCATCCGCAGCGGCCTGCCCCTTACCCAAACTATCTTGTAAAACTGTAGCCATTACATGTGCTGAAGCATGATCGATAGGTGTATTCAACGTTGCCAGACATAAAGGTTCCCACAACTGCTTAACGAGACGCTCAGATTGCCCTGTTGAAAGCAACCATTCACTTACCGTTATATCCTCTTGTAATAAAAGTGCCGGGATACTTGATTGTAATTTCGCAACAGAATAAAAGCCTTTTAGACCTGCACTGCGAATAAGGTTCCATGCGAGAGATAATGGCCAGGGTAAAAAGCTATTTGCAGATAAATTAAGTGGTGAGTAATGTGTATCGTGAATCGTTATATCCATAGGAAAGCGATGAAAAGCATCCGCAGGATCAACCCCAATTAAAGTCATCATCGCTAACATGCGATCATAAGCACCGATCATTAAATGCTGACCGTTATCAATAGTTTGCCCTCGCCAAAGTACGTTTCTGGCTCGACCGCCCAACTGTTTGGCTGATTCGATTAAATGAACTGAATGACCTTGCTGTATCAATGTCACCGCTGCAGCAAGCCCACTCCAGCCGCCACCAACAATCAGTGTCGTCACGCCGATTTAGTTAGTTTGCGGTGAAGGCGTTTTTCACTACGTGCTGTACGCCATGCAATCCACAACTTTCTTATTGGAGTTAATGACACTCGATGCTTCATCACTTGGAAATTATCATTGATGATTTCATCTAATGTTGCTTCATAAATAGCAGCCATAATTAAGCCTGTTCGCTGGGTATAACGATCACCAGCAGGCAGAATTTCCATTGCTTTTCTATAGTATTGTTTAGCTCTTTCGGTTTGGAATTTGAGAAACTCAATCAGTTCAGGACTTGATTTTAGTGCCAGCAAATCATCCGTACTCACATTAAACTGCTTTAACTCATCTAAAGGTAAGTAAATTCGGCCACGTTCTGCATCTTCGCGCACATCACGAATAATATTGGTCAGTTGTAGCGCCATTCCAAGGTTTTCAGCATATTTCAGTGTATTTCGTTCCTGATAGCCGAAGATCTCAACTGATAGCAAGCCAACGACGCTTGCAGCACGATGACAATATAAAGCGAGTTGTTTAAATTCAGGATAGCTAAATTGATCCAGATCCATTGCCATACCATCAATGATTTCCATAAAGTATTCTTCATGTAAATCAAAAGACTGTAATGCCGTATGTAAGGCTTTACCTACTGGGTGGGTAGCTTCCCCTTTAAAGGTTCTTTGAATTTCTTCTCGCCACCATTCTAGTTTCGCCCGAGCGACACCGGCATCGGAGATTTCATCAACAGTATCATCCACTTCTCGACAAAAAGCATAAAGAGCAATAATTGCTTGGCGTTGCAGTTCGGGTAAAAAACGAAAACTGTAATAAAAGCTTGAGCCACTTTTAGCTGCTTTGTCTTGGCAATATTCATCAGGTGTCATCGTTGTAATCTCGTTACGATTTTGTCATGTTGCAAGTGGGACTCTATTATTTCATCAATATCTTCAGTTGTTTGATACTGATACCAAACACCTTCAGGGTAAATGACTAATACAGGCCCTAAAGCACAGCGATTTAAACAGCCTGCGTTATTTACGCGCACTTTCTTTAACTTTAAATCTTTCACACGTTGCTTGGCATAATTACGTAAAAACTGGGCATTATGCTGTTGGCAACAAGGGCTGCCATCATCACGTTCATTAGTGCAAAAAAACAAATGGTATTTATAAATATCTGTCATAAGCTAAAGCATAGCGGATAAAGTTATTTAGACAAACTAAATATCAACGTTGAGCTAAATTTTGACTAATCGCTGCTTTTGTCATGATCTTGCAGAGTAAACTTCACTAAGTCATTGTATTATTAAAGATACCGCACTCTGAGATATGCTGGAATGTATTTAGTATCTATTCTAATGTTCATAAGTTTGGCTGTACTTATTTTCTACGTATTTTATTTACATCAGAAAATAAGCTCATTAACAGTATCTCAAGACAAAGCGCTTGAGGGTGATGAGCATTTTCGCCTTTTACTGCAAAGTATTCCTAATGTATCCGTTCAAGGATACGATAAAAATCGCCGAGTAAATTTCTGGAATAAGGCCAGTGAAAATCTTTATGGTTATAGCCAATCTGAAGCCTTAGGTCAGTTATTAGAAGATCTTATTATCCCAGATGAAATGCGAGAAACCGTCATTGAGTTAACGGATAGTTGGTTAGCTGGTGGACAAGAAATTCCACCCGAAGAACTGATCTTAAAAACTAAAAGTGGCCAGCCAATAACCGTTTATTCGAGCCATGTAATGAGCCATGATAAAAGTGGCAACCCAGAAATGTATTGTATTGATATCGATCTAACAGCCCAAAAACAAGATCAAATGGCGATTCAATACAGCGAAGATAAATTTAAGAATATTATAAAATCCTCACCAGTGCCTTATTTACTTCATGATTCGGATAAAAATATTATTTTAATCAATGATGTATTTACACGACAATTTGGTTACACATTAGAAGATCTATCCAATTTATTAGATTGGGGACTGAAAATTTTTCCTAACCAAGAATATGCGATAGAAATACAGAGCCTCTGGAAAAAACGTTTTGAACAAGCAGAACGTAATAGCGGAATATTTGAACCTCTTGAAATTGATATTCACTGTAAATATGGTGGTGTTCGAACAGTCATTGCTGATGCCTCACCCGTTGCCAATTCATTTCATGGCGATGTGTTAATTAGCCTATACGACATTACTGAGCGTAAAGAAGAAGAGCAACAACGAATATTGGCTGCAACCGTATTTCAATATAGTAGTGAAGGCATGATAGCCACTGATGCCGATAGAAAGATTGTCACTGTCAATCCTGCTTTTTGCCGGATAACAGGCTATAGTAAAGACGAAGTATTAGGACAGCCCGCACAGTTACTCATTTCAGACAAGAAGCACCCTTCCTTTTCAGATGATCTTAAAGATGAGCTTGATAACCAAGGTGAATGGCAGGGAGAAATTTGGAATAAACGTAAAAATGGTGAAGACTTTATTGCTTGGTTAACAGTAAACACGATCTACAATGATGATGGCTCAGTACATCAGCGTGTTGCTTTATTCTCAGATATTACAGAGAAAAAAGCCGCCGAAACATTAGCTCTGAAAAGGGCCAACTATGATGATTTAACTGGTTTGCCGAATCGAAACATGTTCAATGATCGCTTAGCACAAGAAATTAAAAAATCTAATCGAACAAATAAGCCTCTGGCTATCTTCTTCCTAGATTTAGATAAGTTTAAAGAAGTAAACGATACCTTTGGCCATCAAGTAGGTGATAACTTATTAATTGATGCGGCCAAACGAATCACCGACTGTGTTCGAGAGGCGGATACGGTTTCCCGACTTGGTGGTGATGAGTTTACTGTAATTTTGGCAGATCTTGATGATGTTCATAGTATTGAGCGTATTGCTAATAATATTATTGACTCGTTAAGCCTACCTTTTCAGCTTGATGAGAATATTGCTTATGTCTCTGCCAGCATAGGCATTACTCTCTATCCTAATGATGCTCAAGATGTTAGTGACTTACTTAAAAATGCCGACCAAGCAATGTACATGGCAAAAGATTCTGGCCGTGGCTGCTTCCGTTATTTTACAAAGAAAATGCAGCAGTCGGCATGGGAGCGATTTAATTTACTCAACGATCTTCGTGTCGCATTGAGTAAACAACAGTTTGAGCTGTACTACCAACCAATAATGGATTTAAAAACGGGGAAAACACATAAAGCAGAAGCCTTAATTCGCTGGCATCATCCTGAACGTGGCATGGTTAGCCCGGCCGACTTCATTCCATTGGCAGAAGATTCAGGGCTTATCATTGAAATTGGTAACTGGGTCTTCCAGCAAGCAGTTCAACAAATAAAATCGTGTCAACGGTTTGCGGATGATTTCCAAATCAGTATTAATAAATCTCCCGTCCAGTTTAGAGAAGATAGTGACTGGATAGCAACTATGGAACAAGAGGGAATTTCCGGAAACAATCTTGTGATTGAAATTACAGAAGGTGTCTTGATGGAAAATCGCGAGCAAGTTGAGGAGCAATTACTCAACTTTCGTGATGAAGGGATTCAAGTTGCAATAGATGACTTTGGCACCGGTTACTCCTCTCTCTCTTATTTGAATAAATTTGATATTGATTATTTAAAAATCGACCAATCATTTACTCGAAACTTATCATCCAACTCCAGTGAAATGGCATTATCTGAAGCCATTATTGTAATGGCACATAAATTAGGTTTAAACGTCATTGCCGAGGGGGTTGAGACGAAGGAGCAGTGTGACTTATTAACAGAAGCAGGCTGTGACTATATTCAAGGTTATGTGTTTTCTGAACCTTTACCAGCAAAACAATTTGAAGCTTTTTTAGAAGCTACGGCTGATGGAAAAGTTAGCTAAACCAATCAGTGCATCCTTATAGGCTGACTCACCTAAAGCAGTTAATGTCGAAATCGCTTTATCAACTTCATTTTTTGCAGCTTGGGCTGTGTAATCAATCGCGCCTGTTTGTTCGATAATGGTGATGATTTCATCAATCTTATCGCGCTGACCTTCTTCAATTGCAGTACGAATAATACTCGCTTGTGTAGCTGTTCCATGTTTCATTGCATAAATAAGCGGTAACGTTGGTTTACCTTCAGCAAGATCATCACCAATATTTTTACCAATTGTTTCACTTGATTCACTATAATCCAATAAATCATCAACAAGTTGGAATGCGCTACCGAGATGCATCGCATAGTCTGACATCGCCTGCTCAACATTTGGCTCAGCATTGCTAATAACAGCACCTAACAGACCTGCAGCTTCAAAAAGCTTCGCTGTTTTGTGATGAATCACTTCTAGATAGCTTTCTTCCGTCGTATCCGCATCATTACAGTTAAGTAACTGTAAAACTTCACCTTCAGCAATGACATTAGTTGTATGCGACAAAATTTTCATTAAACGCATTGATTCCATTTCAACCATCATTTCAAATGAGCGGGTGTAAAGAAAGTCGCCAACTAAAACACTTGCTTCATTACCCCACAAATTATTCGCCGTTTCACGACCGCGGCGCATATCTGAATTATCTACAACATCATCATGTAATAATGTTGCGGTATGAATAAACTCAATAATTGTCGCAAGATTGATATGTAAACCTGCTTGATAGCCGCAAGCTCGCGCACATAAAATAGCTAAGGCTGGACGCAGGCGTTTACCACCACTATTAATAATGTAATGACCAAGTTGATTGATAAGAACGACATCAGACTGGAGTCTAGACTGAATCATAGCGTCGACAGCAGACATATCATCTTCAATTAAAGAGTAAATGGATTGGATATCCACAGTGCTTAGATCTTCCTATATAATGGGTGCATGAAAAGCGAGTACTTTCTCATGCAAGGCAATGAATCGCAAATATTTTACGATAATGTAACAAGATATTTGATCTCTTTCGCGAAAGGCGCTAAAATTGCCGGTCTTTTGATGGGGTACCCCCTCACCAATACACTTACATTAAATTATTTTGGAGACAGCGATGTACGCTATTGTCGCGACTGGCGGTAAACAATACCGTGTTAAAGAAGGTGAAACACTTCGTGTAGAGAAGTTATTTGCAGATGCTGGTGAATCAGTTGAATTAGATAAAGTCCTATTAGTTGGTGAAGGCGAAGATGTTAAAGTCGGTGCTCCTTACCTTGATGGCGCAAAAGTAACGGCAAAAGTTACTGAAAATGGTCGTGGCGATAAAGTTAAAATCGTTAAGTTCCGTCGTCGTAAACACTCACGTAGACAAGCGGGTCACCGTCAGTCTTACACTGAAATCCAAATCACAGGCATCTCTGCTTAAGATTTCCGAACACAAGAGGATTTAGAAATGGCTCATAAGAAAGCTGGTGGTAGTACTAGAAACGGACGTGATTCGGAGTCGAAACGTCTTGGTGTAAAACGCTACGGTGGTGAAGCAGTATTAGGCGGTAACATTCTTATCCGTCAACGTGGTACTCGCGTTCACGCTGGTAAAAATGTAGGTCTTGGTAAAGATCACACATTATTTGCAAAAATTGATGGAAAGGTTGTATTTGAAACTAAAGGTCCTAAAAACCGTCCATATGTTAGCGTTGTCGCTGACTAAAAAATAATGTTAGCCCATTTTGGGGCAAACAGCTAAAGAGCCCCGCTGATGCGGGGCTTTTTTGTTTCTGGACTGTAAATTATTCAGTTCACACTATGCTCCTGCTAGAATATAGCTACTTGGACAACAAGATAAAATAATGAAATTTGTAGATGAAGCAAAAATTACAGTAAGTGCAGGTGGTGGCGGAAATGGCTGCCTGAGTTTCCGTCGTGAGAAATATATTCCTTTTGGCGGCCCGGATGGCGGTGATGGCGGTGATGGCGGTGATCTGTATTTAATCGCTGACAAACAGGTCAACACTCTGATTGATTTCCGTTATAAGCGGAACTATAAAGCTGAGCGTGGTGAACATGGCCAAGGTAAACTCTGTAGTGGTGCTCGCGGTGAAGATCTTGCTATAAAAGTACCCATTGGTACTGAAGCTTGGGATGACGATACCGATGAATTAATCGGTGATTTAACCCAACATGGCGATACGTTATTAGTCGCCAAGGGTGGCTGGCATGGATTGGGGAATGCACGTTATAAGTCGAGTACAAACCGCGCACCTCGCCAAACATCAAATGGTACACCAGGTGAAGAACGCCACCTTCGTCTAGAGATGAAGTTACTGGCTGATATTGGTTTACTTGGTTTACCAAATGCAGGTAAATCAACCTTTATTAGACAAGTGTCAGCAGCACAGCCAAAAGTAGCTAACTACCCTTTTACCACTTTATACCCAAATTTGGGTGTAGTAACGATGAAAGATGTGCGTAGCTTTGTGATTGCCGATGTTCCCGGTCTCGTTGAAGGCGCAGCCGAAGGTGCTGGCCTTGGTATTCAATTTCTTCGTCACTTAACTCGAACACGTTTGCTATTACACATGGTTGATATGGCACCTGCGGATGTAAAACAAGATCCCGTTGAAAGTGTACAAATCATTAATCGTGAATTAGAACATTACAGTGATGCGCTTGGAAGCCAAGACCAGTGGTTGGTTCTAAATAAAATGGATCTTGTTCCTGAAGATATTCGTGATGAATTATGCCAAGAAGTTGTTGATCGCTTAGATTGGAAAGGTAAAGTATTTAGAGTCAGTGGCCAATCAGGTGAATCCTGTGATCAGCTCTGTGCTGAAATTATGGATTATCTTGATGCTCTGAATGAAGCAGAACAAGCAGCATTGGATGCCGAACAGGCAGCGCTAAAAGCCGAGGACTAAAGAGTGACTAGCCCACACCAACAACTTATTAATACTAAACGCTGGGTTATTAAGATTGGTAGTGCATTATTAACGCGTGAAGGTGAAGGCTTAGATCTTGACCGAATCCGTTGGCTATCAGGTGAAATTGCCTACCTTCGCGAGCTGGGTAAAGAAATTGTTCTTGTTACATCAGGTTCTGTTGCCGCAGGTATGCAACAATTAGGCTGGACTGAACGCCCTCATGCACTACACCAGCTACAATCGGCAGCAAGCGTTGGTCAAATGGGCTTAATTCAAGCCTATGCAACTGAGTGTAAGAAACACGATATTCATACAGCACAGATATTATTAACACATTCTGATTTGTCTGACCGTGGACGTTATCTTAATGCACGTAGTGTATTACATAGCCTGTTAGAGTTAGGTGTATTACCTGTTGTAAACGAAAATGACACCATTGCAACAGAAGAAATTCGCTTCGGTGACAATGATACTTTAGCAGCCATGACTGCAAACCTTGTCGAGGCCGAAGTCCTTGTAATCTTGACCGATCAAGATGGTTTGTTTGATGCCGATCCTCGAAGTAACCCTGAAGCAAGAATGATTGCTGCCTCTGCAGCATCAAACCCAGCACTGGATGATATGGCAGGTGAAGGCACTGGCTCATTAGGCCGAGGGGGAATGGCAACTAAATTACTTGCTGCCCGTCGTGCCGCACGCTCTGGTGCTGCAACCGTTATCTTATCGGGTAAAGAGTCTGAGAACTTGCGCCACTTAGCATCGGGAATCGGGATTGGCACTTTATTATGGCCAGATGATGAACCAATGTCTGCACGACAGCAGTGGTTATTAGGACATCAACCCAAGGGCCGCGTTATGTTAGATGACGGTGCCGTAAGCGTCATTCGTCAACAAGGCCGAAGTGTATTGCCCGTTGGTATTCAACTCGTTGAAGGCCAATTTGTTCGTGGTGAGTTGGTTGTTTGTTGTGATAGCTCAGGCAAAGAAGTCGCACGTGGATTGATTAACTATAATTTTGATGAAGCTAGCCGACTTATGGGTCATGCAAGTAGCGAGATTGAACAGCTACTGGGCTATGTCGATGAGCCAGAACTAATTCACCGCGACAATTTAGTCGTCACTAGTTAAAAAAACATTAATTCTAGACATAAAAAAACCGACGCTATGTCGGTTTTTTTATGAGCGTTGTGCAACGCTTATATTATAGTGCGCGAACAGCGTTGTTCAAACGACTTTTGCTACGTGCTGCGGCATTTTTATGAATAACGCCTTTACGAGCCATGCGATCTAAATGAGGAACAGCAGCTTGGAATGCAGCAGTTGCTTGTTCTTTGTCACCATCTTCAATAGCTGCTTGTAGCTTTTTGATGCTTGTGCGCATTGCTGAACGTTGACTAGCGTTAAGTTGGCGGTTATCTTCCGCCTGACGTGCGCGTTTTTTTGCTTGTGCTGAGTTTGCCAAAGTACTTCTCCGAAAATTTTAGCTTATATGTATTGAACCGAGCATTATCCCGATCTTTATTTCGATTGTAAAGGGATTTTATGAACTTTTATACAAAATTCATAATCAGATCGCTGGGTTACGTTTGAATCTAGCTATTTTACCTGATCTTTACAGAAGAGCGAATGATTATTCTTAATGCTATGATAGCTTCCATTCTTATTTTAGGTAACACCATGAAAATCATTACTGCGAATGTAAATGGCATTAGAGCGGCGGGGCGAAAAGGTTTTTTTGATTGGCTGGAAAAAGAACACGCCTATGTTGTGTGCATTCAAGAAACAAAAGCACAGATTGATCAGTTAAGTGATGCGTTATACCACCCCGAAGGTTACTCATGCTTTTATCATGATGCTGAAAAGAAAGGCTACAGTGGTGTAGCACTCTATTGTCGCCAAAAACCAGATAGCATCATTGTCGGCATGGGTAATGAGGAGTTTGATAGTGAGGGCCGTTATATTGAAGCTCGCTTTGGTAATCTAAGCGTTATTTCTTTATATATGCCTTCAGGATCATCTAAAGAGGAACGTCAGCAATTAAAATATCGCTGTATGGATCACATGATGGGAAAACTTGAAGAAATGAAAGCCTCTGGTCGTGACTGTATTGTCACTGGGGACTGGAATATTGCTCATAAAAATGAAGATATCCGTAATTGGAAAGGCAATCTAAAAAACTCAGGTTTTTTACCTGAAGAACGTGCATGGCTAGATACCTTATTTGATGATGTCGGTTTTATTGATGCCTTTCGTGAATTAGAACAAGAAGAGCATCAATATACATGGTGGTCGAACCGCGGTCAGGCTCGAGCTAATAATGTTGGTTGGCGGATTGATTATCATATTTTGACTCCAAACCTTAAAGGCAAAGTATTAACAACAGAAATATATCGAGAAGAAAGCTTTTCAGACCACGCCCCTCTTATTATTGATTATAACTATGAACTGCCAGCGGCATGAGCGAGGTTAGTCAGGCCCAAAGCTGGCTAGAGACAATAAAGGCCTTTAAACACCCCAGAGTTCTCACAATGCTATTTTTTGGTATTTCTGCTGGCTTGCCGCTGTTACTGATATTTTCGTCATTAAGCTTATGGCTACGTGAGGCTGGCATAGAAAAATCAGCTGTCACCTATTTTAGTTGGGCGGCATTAGGCTATTCATTTAAGTTTATCTGGGCACCTCTAGTCGATAAGCTTCCCCTACCATTTTTAACTCATAAATTTGGTCGACGTCGGTCATGGCTATTGTTATCACAAGCCATGATTATGTCTGCAATCACATTGATGGCATTTATTAACCCAGCCGAAGATGCGTTAACAGCAATGGCATGGGCAGCCGTATTATTAGGTTTTTCATCTGCCACTCAAGATGTCGTAATTGATGCGTATCGCATTGAATCTGCCGAA
Organism: Gammaproteobacteria bacterium; assembly: GCA_028598975.1. Taxonomy (GTDB): domain Bacteria; phylum Pseudomonadota; class Gammaproteobacteria; order Nitrosococcales; family Methylophagaceae. The sequence goes on from JAQRMU010000026.1 coordinate 17,804, forward strand.
CCGAATTTGCAAGCCTTAATGTCATCAACCTATATCGCAGGTTATCGTATCGGTATGTTAATTGCCGGTGCCGGTGCTTTATTTCTCGCTAGCCACTTGGGATCGACGATGGAATCTTATAGTTATGACGCTTGGAAATGGAGCTATTTAGCAATGGCAGGGATCATGACTATTGGTGTGATAACTACACTTATCATTACTGAGCCAGTACAAATAGTAAGTGATGAGATTGTTCATCATGGCCGCCAATACCTTGGCTTTCTAACTTTCTTCGCTTTATCCGTTACAGGCTTTATCGCTAGCTTTGCCTATAGTTCAGAGTTAGCGGTAACGGTGAAGTCTATCTTGACTGAGGTACTTGCCAACAAGCACTTAGCGGGCACACTTGTTGAACTATTACGACTGACACTCGCGCTGATAGTCGCCACTGCTATCGCGAAACTCATTATCTTATCGGGCATTGTTAAGCAAAGAATGGTCGAACAAACTTATATTGCACCATTGAAAAATTTCTTCCAACGTTATGGCTGGTCATTCGCTTGGTTATTGTTAGCATTAATTGGTCTATATCGAATCTCAGACATTGTCCTAGGAGTTATCTCTAATGTGTTTTATCAAGATTTAGGTTTCACTAAACCAGAAATTGCCAGTGTAGTTAAAAGTTTTGGTTTATTAATGACGATTGTTGGGGGCTTCTTAGGGGGACTATTAGCCGTTCGCTTTGGTGTGATGCGAATATTATTTTTAGGTGCTTTGCTATCAGCATTAACCAATTTACTGTTTATGATGCTAGCCCAAGCAGGTCATGATATAACCATGTTATATATTGTCATTTCAGCCGATAATTTATCTGCGGGTTTAGCAAGTGCTGCCTTTATCGCCTTTTTATCAAGCCTTACTAATATTTCATTCACAGCAGTGCAGTACGCCATTTTCAGTTCCTTGATGACCTTGTTACCCAAAATATTAGGGGGTTACTCAGGCACGATGGTTGAAACAATAGGCTACCAACAATTCTTCTTAATAACGGCTTTAATGGGTGTACCCGTACTTGTTTTAATCCTATGGGCAAATAATCGCTTCGAGTATAACGATGTAACAATAAGGTGAAGTTCAGCATTTACCTCTGCTATGAGCTTAGCTTCAAATAGACAGGCAGTTGAATAGAGCAGACCAAAGTTATAGTTGGTATTTATCCATCCGGTAACGCATTGCCATTCGTGTTAAGCCTAACTCTCTTGCAGACTGAGATACATTGCCATTAGCACGTAACAGCGCCCGCTCAATAAGGTATTTTTCAACATCTTCTAACTTCATCATTTCTAATGTCTGATTTTCATCATTAGAAGGAAGGCTATTGTCTACATCCGATACTGCCTGTAAAAATAAATCCGCCCGGTTAATTATTCCCTGCTGACAGAGCATGACTGCACGCTCCAAAACATGTTGCAACTCTCTAATATTACCCGGCCATGAATACTGCTGTATTGCCGCAATAGCATCAGAAGACACAGTAGGAGAAGCCAAGCCATAACGTCGTGCAACCTTTTCTACAAAGTGATCTACCAATAATAAAATATCATTTTGTCGCTGATGTAATGAAGGCAGCACCAACTCTAATATGTTTAGCCGAAAGAACAAGTCTGAGCGAAACGTTCCATCTGCAACCATCTCCGTCAGGTTCCTATTTGTTGCAGCAACAAAATGGGCTGAAATCGCAATTTCTTTGGTTGAGCCTAAACGTCTTACTACGCGCCGTTCTAACACATTTAGTAATTTTGCCTGTAATGACAAAGGCAATTCACCAACCTCATCTAGAAATAGAGTACCACCTTCAGCCACCTCAATTAATCCCGCCTTGGCTTGGTGAGCATTAGTAAATGCACCTCGCTCATAGCCAAAAAGTTCAGCTTCAATTAACTCGTTAGGCAAAGAAGCACAGTCGACATGAACAAATGGTTTATTCTTCCAGCTACCAGATTGATGATATAAACGTGCCGCCACATCTTTCCCTGTTCCTGTTTCCCCTCGGATCAGCACGACAGGGTGGCTATCTGTACTATTGTCAACTAAGAGGGTAATGCGCTTTATCTGCTGACGAAGTGCTGTAATTGCTGAACTAGCACCAATCATTGTCGTTTTATCAGTGACTTGTCGATCTCGTCGATGTGAATAATCTAATTGCTGACTGTTCTGTTTATTGGCAAGCACTTTCGACAAAAGAAGTACTAACTCATCGAGATCTACAGGCTTCTTTAAATAATCTGTCGCACCTAATTTCATTGCTGAGATAGCATCTTCTAACTCACCATACGCCGTCATAATAATGATCGGCAGATCTTTCCAAGCTTTCTCTTCAGATGCCCTAATATCTTCTAATAAGCTTAATCCATTCCCATCTGGCAGACGAACATCTAATAAAAGAATATCTGGTAGGGCAACACTTAAAGATGTCTGAGCATCAGCAATACATGATGTTATTTCTACATCATAATTATCTCGCTCTAGTCTTCTCGCAACAGATTTTGCAAATAAGGTTTCATCTTCAACGAGTAATATTTTCAGCATAAACTCTCTTCTTCACTCTATTTACGAGGGCAACATTAATTTAATTTCAACAGCTGTACCGCCATTCGATCCTTTACGATAGGTCAACGTTCCACCATGCTGCTTAATAATCTTTTGGGCAAAGGGAATCCCTAAACCACAACTTAAACGCTTTACATCACCGTTCAGTGGCTGTTCTGATAGCGGATCAAATATCAGCCCCAGACCTTGATCAATAATAGTTAGGGAAAGTGCATCATCACTTTGTTTATATTGGAGCGTGATAACATCACCTGCTTTAGATGCTTCAAGAGCATTCTGGGCTAAATTGAACACTGCTTGCTCAAATAAGTGACCATCTAACTGGACTGTTTTGGCAGCGCCTTCCCATCCCAACCTTTTCAGAGTAATGCTTTTATCAACAAGTTGGAGTTCAATTAGTAACAGTGCATTATCAGCAATATCTTTTAATGTCGTTGCTGACAAGTGAGGCTTCATCGGGTGCAAATAACTTAAGAGAGAGGTGACCCAACGTTCTAAACGATCAACAGCGACAATGATATCCGACAGGGTGTCTTTAGTATGTCCTGGTATCTCATCATCTATTGCAACTTGTGATGCAGCACGAATTCCAGCCAGTGGGTTTCGAATATTATGAGCAACAAGAGGAACCAAGTCACCCATTGCTGCTTGCTTCTTTGTTTCAACCAAGCGATCGCGGCTACTTACTAAATCAGAAGCCATCGTATTAATCGCTTCCGATAGTTTCACTAACTCTGTCACACCTACTAAAGGGATATCATGGTCCAAATCCCCTTTACTAATTAGTTTAGCACCATCAATCACATCAGACAGAGGACGCACAACATTCCCCCTGACAAAGCGTCTTGCCACAAGCAGTAGGCTAATGGCAATCAATAAGGGGACTAAAGCCAGCCATATTAACGTTTTAGACCAACGTGCACGAGAGTCCGTCAAGAGTTGTTGCTTACTGGTTAATAACTGTTCTAGCGTTGTGAAAGCAAGTTCCAATTGTGCAAATGTTTCTTGCTCTAAATCATGATCAAGTAATTGTTGCTGTTCCACACCAAGACTTTCGCTACGAAACAAAACCACCGTTTGCTCATAAAAATCACGGTATGCTTTCGATACATCTCTAATTGCACGTTGTTCTTGCTCGTCACTTGACAAGCTATTTAACGTTTTAAGCTCTTGAGTAATCGTGCCAGTATAGGATTGATATTCATCTATGGCATCATTGTCATGTAAGAAAGAAGCATCAAAAACTTCTTTCAATTGTCGGTATAACTCACCTCGAACATTCTGTACCGTCGTGTTCATTGAACCAATACGTAATGACTCAGCTGAATTTTGTTGCCAAAATACTGACCATACCCCTCCAGCAGAAACGGTGATCAACACTAGCAGAATAAAACTCAACTCATGTAATAATAATGCTGTTTGTAGTGAGTAAAATCGTTTAAACATCAGCTATTACGAATACCAACATTGAGTCAAGATACTAATAGCGATACTATTCAGATACTGTAAATCCAACAAAAGTCACAGACTCATCAATCAAAGCCTCATCACCTTCTTGCCACTCATCACCATCAGGTACAATCGTTCTCACTTGATAGATGGCGCCAGGAATTTCATCGGACAATGTAAAGATATAATACTTGTTTGCATATAACGGAAAGTCAGCCTTTTTAGGATCATTGATATAGGGCCTAATCATATACTGACTAGCTGGCACTTTAGTGCCGTTATATTCAACTTCAATCTCATTTTTGGTTGCACCGCGAGCTAGTTGCCACTTTACTTTCTTTTGTAAGTAATGCCACCGCTCGGGGCGAGAAGAGTTAATCGTTTTTGCTAGCTCACGAACATCATATTCTAGAAAGAATACAACCACACTATTCGCTTTTTGGTTTTCTCGATCTTGATATGGTCGATTGTACTTACCCGTAAAGAAATCTATATGAGTATCTTTTCGTCCCGTATTACGGACATTTGTTAGGACAAGATCAATAGTGTCCTCTCGTGAACCATCGACGAAATGTTCTTTTTTATAAACATAACTCAGCGTGCCTTCTTCTTTTATATTCTTCAAATGTGCATTATCAAATATCTCATTATTAATATTTGAGAAGCCGGTTACTGCATTAGCATTGGAACCGAATATTAATAAACCATACGATAAAATTGAAACCAACCAAATCTTCTTCAAAATCACTTTCCTCAAAAAATAGAAATTTTGCTCGAACTTCTAAATGTTAATGTTATTCTTACTTACTCTTAACTTATTCACTAGTGGAGTTTAACTATGACCTTCTGTTCACTAATAAAGGTCCCAACACTGCTTGTTTTTTTTACCATCCTATTATCAGGATGTAATCAAAATGAATCAAGCCGTATTTATCAAAAAGTCAGCTCCGATAATTTTGATGATACTATGCAAAACCTAGATATTGCTATCTCTGAACATAACTACAGAATAATTCACCGTAGCAATATTGGACAAGCTATCCGCGATCGAGGAGATAAGCAGTACCCCCTATCAACTGTAATTAGCTTTTGTAATATTACCTATGCCAAAGAAATGATGGAAATAAACTCTGACCTTATTAATGATATGCCTTGTATTGTCACCGTTAGAGAAGAGGCTGAACATGTTATCGTTGGCACAAAATTAATGCTGTTCAACACAGAAAATGATATTCAGAATAAATTTGCCATTCGAATAAATAATAATCTCAAGTCAATTATTGAGGCTACTGTAGAGTAGCCCCAATAGTTCCAGCTTTATTTCTCTAGTCGTTCAGGACGCACTTCACTCAACGCGCCATCAGAGCGCGCTTTTAGATAAGCATATAGCTCACCAATGTGAGGTCGAATATTAGGGTCATTGTCCCAAGTAGGCATTTTAAAGCCTTTTGCAGCTTCTTCTGAAATCTGTTGAAGAAATGCTAACCTGCGATCAGGATCATCTAAATTCACCTTCGCAAAGTATTTGCTCAATACTTTCTTTCTAAACTTTCTTGCACTCATGTCCTCAACACTTTTAAGCAAGTTTGGAGCAACATCACTCCCTGTCGCGTGTTTGCCATGACAAACGAAGCAGGTTGAGTTAAACAAGCGCCATCCAACATAGGTTTTGTCATCCACTTTGTTGCCATCTACAACCGTATAAGGTGCACGTTTTTCCTTAGTAACTGCTTTAACTGCCGCAAGTGAAGGCATATTGTATTGAGCAATAATCGATGCGACATCATCTTTACGCTTCTCAAGAATTTTATTAAGCAAGTCTTTCCATGCTTTATCCTGATGTCTAACACCCATTCCAAAGCTAAAAATAAAGTCTGAACCAAGTTCATTTAATGGCACTACTTTCATTGCAACATCAGACTGGTTTGCATAAAAAGCTGCTATAGGTCCCCATGCAAATGCAACATCAATTTTTCCTGATGCTAACTCCTCAGAAACAATACGACCACTATTAATTCGAGCATCACCTGTCATCATTTGATAATACTCAACCTGATCGTCAACCCCATCCTTGATCAACTTCTCCGTAGCAACTGCACGGTCAAACAAACCTATTTTTAACGTCTTGCCTTGTTCTTTTAACTTGGCGATATCAGAAATCTCGTTTATTTCATAGCCTTCACCAGTTCGATATACCAAAGCATCAATTGAACTAAAATAAGCTGTTGTTGGAGAGTACATTCCTCTTTCAGCAGGAATACTCATTGCTAAGTCACATAAAAACTTACCCGTTTCTTGGTCAACTTTTTTAATTGTGTTTCGACCAAAACCAATCCGTTGCGGAAACCAGTAATATTCAACTGGAAGTCCTAATTCTTCACCAATAATTGCTGCAATCTTATTATCAAAACCTTCAAGCTTATTGTTTGAATAAGGCAAGTTGTGAGCATCCGCACACACTCTTACAGCAGTTTGGCCTGGCAATGGTTTAAATTCACCAGCAAAACTAGTATTAATCATCAGTCCTAATGCTAAAACCGATAATACCCGAGATATTGTCATCTTTTGTTTCCTTATTCTTCTAATATAAAAGCTACAGTTCCTATGTAGCAAACTTAAAGGCATATCTATTAATAACACACCCTATTCGTTAATAGATATATCTTCAATCAATATAGTCAAAAAAAAAGCCCGACACAAGTGCCGGGCTTCTTTATTTAAGGTTTTTTATTGATTAAATTGTTAATCTATAAAAGGTCTTATAGGCTAAATACGCTTAAAACACCACCTAAGTTAGTCCAGCTAGATAGCGCTTTGTAAGCACCTACCGCACCAAGACCATCAGAGTCGTTTTCTAAGCTAGGAATAGCCATACCGATACCAGCCCAACCACCTACACCAGAA
>JAQRMU010000027.1 GCA_028598975.1 Gammaproteobacteria bacterium
TTATTGATTCTTTTAGATTGTTTTGTTGCTTCCTATTTTATCATTTATGAGTAAGTTTTTTAATTTTTAGCTATTCAAGCTAGAAATTCACTCGCTTTATGGGGTTTTGCAAGAGGCTCTAGAGGTTATCTACACAAATGTATAGTGATGAAGAACTAACTTCAGCTGTGGCTGCAGGAGTGATGACAGAAGAGGTGGCAGTTGCATTTCGAGAGCATGTAGCACAAGAAAGAACAACGCCTGCTGTTGATGAGGAACATTTTCGTTTAGTAACGGGCTTTAACGATGTTTTTGTTGTTATTGCATGTGCCTTATTGCTGGTGTCTGTGACATGGATTGGTGGGGCAGTGTCATCATCATTTGGACATGTCTTACAAGCTGCAACCGCTTGGGGGCTTGCTGAATATTTCACCTTGAAGAGACGAATGTCTTTGCCTTCAATTGTTTTATTGCTTGTCTTTGTGGCCGGTGTTTTTGCTACGGGCTTGGACCTGCTTGCTAATTCAGGCTTAAGTGCAGATTTGGCAAAGGGTATTCCAAGTGCAGTAGCTGCAGTAGCTGCATGGCTACACTGGAAACGTTTTAAAGTTCCGATTACTGTTGCGGCGGGAGTAGGAACACTTGCTGCAAGTTCTATTTTGTTACTCGTTGGCTTTATCCCTGAAGTTAGACCATTCATTCTCCCACTGTTGCTCTTTGCGGGGTTTGCTGTGTTTTTTCTGGCAATGCGCTGGGACTCATCTGATACACAGCGTCAAACTGGACGTTCAGATGTGGCTTTTTGGTTGCACCTTCTTGCCGCGCCAATGATTGTTCACCCTGTATTCAGCCTTTTAATGTCTGGGGAGTCAAGTGTAGGGATTCTACAAGCAGCTATCGTGATCAGTCTTTATATTGTTATTGCGCTAGTATCTATTTCTATAGATCGAAGAGCTTTGATGGTGTCAGCATTAGCCTATGTGCTCTACGCTATTAACACCATACTGGAGATGTACGGCGTAGTGAGCCTTGGGTTTGCCTTTACTGCATTTGCTATTGGCTCAGGATTATTGCTGTTATCAGCATTTTGGCATGTCTGCAGAAAGGCTGTGCTTGCCCATTATCCAGATTATATTCGGGAACATCTTCCCGCAGTAAGGTGATAGCCGATAATTTCATTGACCTGATAAGTGACTGATCTATATAATGTCGTGTTTGCTTAATTAGGCAAGTCAAAATCCAGTGAGTTGAGGATGGACAGAAGAGTAAGAGTTCAACCTATCAATCAGCTAATAAAAAGGCAGATTGTTTTATTGGTACTAACAGTTTTAATTGTCCTTTGGTGGCAAGAAAGCAGTGCTGCATTAGCCTGTTTTTATGGTGGTAGCATTGCAATTGCTAACACTTTGTTGCAAAGGTGGCATTTGATTGGCTCAGCAAAACAAGCCAAATCAAATGCAGGTATGAATTTACGCAAAGCATACCGTTGTGTTTTAGAGCGATGGATATTAACTATCGTGATGCTTGCAGTTGGCTTTACAGTGTTGGCATTAATGCCCTTACCGTTACTGACTGGATTCATAGTGACACAACTGGCTTTGTTATTTGAAACAAGAAACGGGCTTAACTAAAAACATATGGCTACAGAAACGCTTACTTCTTCAGATTATATTCGACATCATTTACAAAACCTGACATTTGGTCAGCACCAAGATGGTTCTTGGGGTTTGGCACATGATGCAGCAGAAGCTGCAGATATGGGGTTTTGGGCAATCAACGTAGATAGCATGGGTATGACTCTGCTTCTTGGTGGTTTGCTTATGTGGTTTTTCCGTAGCGTAGCAAAGAAAGTAGAGGCTGGTGTTCCATCTGGTGCTCAAAACTTTGCAGAATGGGTTATTGATTTCATCAATGACAGCGTTCGTGGCTCATTCTCAGGACGTAATGCACTGGTGGCTCCACTGGCATTCACGATTTTCCTGTGGATCTTCTTAATGAATTTGATGGATTTACTTCCAATCGATCTAGTACCTGAAATTGCTAAGTTTATAGGTACTCATGTATTTGGCATGGACCCTCATGCTGTGTTCTTTAAAGTAGTACCTTCAACGGATCCTAATATCACGTTTGGTATGGCGTTCGGTGTTTTTGCTTTGATTCTGTTCTACAGTATCAAAATGAAAGGCATGGGCGGCTTTATTGGTGAGTTAACGCTTCAACCTTTCGGTAAGTGGGCAATGCCTGCTAACTTCTTGTTAGAAGGCGTCAACTTAATCTCAAAACCTATTTCTCTTGCATTACGACTATTCGGTAATATGTATGCGGGCGAAATGATTTTCATCTTAATTGCAATTATGTTTAGTGCTGGTGCTGTGATGGCTTCACTAGGTGCGGTATTGCAAGTTGGTTGGGCGATATTCCATATCTTAATTATTACCTTGCAAGCGTTCATATTTATGACCTTGACTATCGTATATTTAGACATGGCACATCAAGAACATCACTAAGAATTTTTAACTTTTAATTTTTTACATTTCGGAGAAAAACGATGGAATCAGCATTACTATATATTGCAGGCGCATTGATGATGGGTTTAGGTGCTTTGGGTGCCGCTGTAGGTATCGGTATCTTAGGTGGTCGCTTCTTAGAAGGCGCAGCACGTCAACCAGAATTAATTCCAATGCTTCGCACACAATTCTTCATCGTTATGGGTCTTGTTGATGCGGTACCTATGATTGCTGTTGGTTTAGCAATGTACATTTTGTTTGCGGTTGCATAAGAATAGATCGTTTTAGTTTACGACTATTTTGAAATAACCATAGAGGTACAAACATGAATCTTAATGCAACAATTATTGGGCAAATGATCGCGTTCGCGCTATTCGTTGCTTTTTGCATGAAGTATGTCTGGCCACCAATTATGGCTGCACTAGAAGAACGCACTAAGAAAATTGCGGACGGCTTAGCAGCAGCAGAACGTGGCAAGCACGAACAAGAACTCGCTGAAAAGCGCGCACAACAAGTTATCCATGAAGCGAAAGATCAAGCGAATGAAATTATTTCACAAGCTAATCGTCGCGGAAATGAGATTGTTGACGAGTCAAAAGACAACGCCCGAGTTGAAGGTGAACGTATTTTAAATTCTGCTAAAGCAGAAATTGAACAAGAAGCTAATCGAGCAAAAGATGAGCTTCGTTCACAAGTGGGTAGTGTAGCTATGGCTGGCGCGGCAAAAGTTCTTAGCCGTGAAATTGATGACAAGGCACATACTGATTTGTTAGAAGAATTAGTAAGCCAGATCTAGAGGAAATAGCATGGCTGAAGCAATAACCATCGCTCGTCCTTATGCAAATGCAGTTTTTGCAATTGCAAATGATAAGGGTGAGTTGAAATCATGGTCTGACTTACTTGCAGTATTAGCGCAAGCCGTAGCAGTGCCAAACATGCAGTCCGTAATTAGTAGTCCATCAGTAGGTGATGAGCAGGTGTTAGGCCTGTTAGCTGAAGTTGCTGGAGAGTTGATGAGTGAAGATGCTCAACACTTTTTAGCATTATTAGCTGAAAACAATCGCTTACAGTTACTTGAACATATCGCCGTAATTTTTGATGAATTACGTGCTGAAGCAGAGCAAGTAATGACCGCTGATGTAACAACAGCACGGGCATTGACATCTGAACAAGAAGCTAACATTTCAGCCGCGTTGAAAAAACGTTTGGGCCGTGATGTGACATTGAAGGCTAGTGTCGATGAAAGCTTGTTAGGTGGCGCGATTATTCGAGCAGGAGATCTGATCATTGATGGATCAGCCCTGGGCAAATTGAACAGATTAGCCAACGCTATTAGCTAGCGTTAGTTTATAGAGGAAACAGAGATGCAACTGAATTCAGCAGAAATCAGTGACCTAATCAAAAAGCGAATTGAAAGCTTTGATGGGGCTACTGAAGCGCGTACAGAAGGTACTGTTGTTGGTGTAACGGATGGTATCGTTCGTGTTCACGGTTTAGCAGATGTAATGGCAGGGGAAATGCTTGAATTCCCAGGTAATACATTTGGTATGGCGTTGAACTTAGAACGTGATTCTGTTGGTGCCGTAGTTTTAGGCCCATACCAACACATCACAGAAGGCGACAGTGTTAAATGTACTGGCCGTATTTTAGAAGTACCAGTTGGTGAAAGTCTTTTAGGTCGTGTAGTTGATCCTTTAGGTCAACCAATCGATGGTAAAGGCGATATCACTAGCGAAGCTACAGCACCAATCGAGAAAGTCGCGCCGGGCGTTATCGCTCGTCAATCAGTAGATGAGCCACTTCAAACTGGTTTGAAATCTGTTGATGCGATGATCCCAGTAGGTCGTGGTCAACGTGAGTTAATCATCGGTGACAGACAAACAGGTAAAACTGCAATCGCTGTTGATGCAATCATCAACCAAAAAGGCACAGGCGTTAAATGTGTTTATGTTGCGATTGGTCAAAAAGCATCTTCAATTGCGAACGTTGTTCGTAAATTAGAAGAGCACGGCGCATTAGAATATACAACAATCGTTGCAGCGGCTGCATCTGATTCAGCGGCACTACAATTCATTGCACCATATGCTGGTTGTTCAATGGGTGAGTACTACCGTGATAAAGGTGAAGACGCATTAATCATTTATGATGATTTGACTAAACAAGCTTGGGCTTACCGTCAAGTATCATTATTGTTACGTCGTCCACCAGGTCGTGAAGCATACCCAGGTGACGTTTTCTACATTCACTCTCGTTTATTAGAGCGTGCATCACGTGTAAGCGCTGACTATGTAGAAAAAATGACAGATGGTAAAGTGAAAGGTAAAACAGGTTCTTTAACTGCATTGCCAATCATTGAAACACAAGCGGGTGACGTATCTGCATTCGTACCAACTAACGTAATTTCGATTACAGATGGTCAGATTTTCTTAGAAACTGATTTATTTAACTCTGGTATTCGTCCTGCGATTAACGCTGGTTTATCAGTATCACGTGTTGGTGGTGCTGCTCAAACTAAGATCGTTAAGAAATTGGGTGGTGGTACTCGTCTTGATTTAGCTCAGTACCGTGAATTAGCAGCCTTTGCTCAATTCGCATCTGATCTTGATGAAGCGACACGTAACCAAATCCAACGTGGTCAACGCGTTACTGAATTAATGAAGCAACCACAATATCAGCCGTTATCAATTGCTGAAATGTCAGTTTCATTATTTGCAGCTAATGAAGGCTTCATTGATGATGTTGAAGTAGAGAAAGTGGGTTCTTTCGAAGCTGCTTTATTGTCATACATGAACTCTAATCAAGCTGATTTAATAGCTAAAATTAATCAATCAGGTGGTTTTGATAAAGATATCTCAGGTGCATTGACATCTGCGATTGAAGCTTTCAAAACAACTGGTAGTTGGTAATCGGAGCGTAAGCTATGGCTAGCGGCAAAGAGATACGGACTCAGATAGCAAGCATCAAAAACACGCAGAAGATTACGCGTGCGATGGAGATGGTTGCTGCGAGTAAAATGCGTAAAGCTCAAGAACGCATGGCAGCGACACGTCCTTACTCAGATAAGATTCATAATGTAATTAAACATTTGGCTTATGCACATCCTGAATACAAACATGTGTATTTACAAGATCGTGCAGAAGAAAAACGTGTGGGTTACATTATCGTTTCATCTGATCGTGGTTTATGTGGTGGTTTGAATAACAACTTATTCAAAACAGTATTAGGCGAGATTTCTGAAAAAACTGAAAAAGGTTTAGAAGTTGATGTCTGTACAATTGGTCAAAAAGCTTCTGGCTTTTTTAGCCGATTACCCGTTAATCATGTTGGGCAAGCTGTACAGTTAGGTGATGCACCACAGCCACACGAATTAGTAGGCGCAGTCAAGGTTATGCTTGATGCTTATGAAAGTGGACAAATTGATAGCCTATACCTTGTGTTTAATGAGTTTGTTAACACTATGACTCAAGAAAACAAATCAGTGAAGTTGTTACCAGCTTCACCTGCTGAACCAGATGAAGAGTTATCTCATCACTGGGATTATATCTATGAGCCAGATGCTAAAGATGTACTAGACAACTTGTTGGTTAGATACATTGAGTCTTTGGTTTATCAGGGCGTCGTTGAAAACATTGCGTGTGAACAAGCATCTCGTATGGTTGCTATGAAAAGCGCATCTGATAATGCGGGTGATCTTATTGATGACTTGCAACTGGTTTACAACAAAGCGCGCCAAGCGGCTATCACACAAGAGATATCCGAAATTGTTGCCGGCGCAGCTGCGGTATAAAGTAAATAACAGGGTGTAATGCCCAAACGTATTGAAAGAGGAAGCAAGATGAGCTCTGGAAAGATTGTACAAATTATCGGTGCCGTTGTTGACGTGGAATTCCCACGCGACAACCTACCAAAAGTATACGACGCGTTAACAGTTGAAGAAGCTGGCCTTACGCTTGAAGTACAACAACAACTAGGTGATGGTGTTGTTCGTGCGATTGCGATGGGTGTAACAGATGGTCTTAAACGTGACGCAGCTGTTTCTAACACAGGCGAAGCAATTAAAGTTCCTGTCGGCCAAAAAACATTGGGTCGAATCATGGATGTATTGGGTAACCCAATCGATGAGAAAGGTCCTATCGGTGAAGAGGCGCAAATGTCTATCCATCGTAAAGCACCTAAATTTGATGAATTATCTGCAAGTAATGAATTACTTGAATCAGGAATCAAAGTTATCGATTTAGTTTGTCCATTTGCTAAGGGTGGTAAAGTTGGTCTATTCGGTGGTGCCGGTGTAGGTAAAACTGTAAACATGATGGAGCTTATCCGTAATATCGCGACAGAGCATGATGGTTTCTCTGTATTCGCTGGTGTAGGTGAGCGTACTCGTGAAGGTAACGATTTCTACCACGAAATGACTGATTCAAACGTAATCGATAAAGTATCATTGGTTTACGGTCAAATGAATGAGCCACCAGGTAACCGTTTACGTGTTGCTTTGACGGGTCTTACAATGGCTGAAAGTTTCCGTGATGAAGGTCGTGACGTATTGTTCTTCGTTGATAACATCTACCGTTACACATTAGCGGGTACTGAAGTATCTGCATTGTTAGGTCGAATGCCATCAGCGGTAGGTTACCAGCCAACACTTGCTGAAGAAATGGGTGCATTACAAGAGCGTATTACATCTACTAAGATTGGTTCTATCACATCTATCCAAGCGGTATACGTACCTGCCGATGATTTAACGGATCCATCTCCAGCAACAACATTTGCCCATTTGGATGCGACCGTTGTACTGTCTCGTCAAATTGCTGAATTAGGTATCTACCCTGCGATTGACCCACTTGATTCTACAAGTCGTCAATTAGATCCTTTAATCGTTGGTAACGATCATTACGAGATTGCTCGTGGCGTTCAAGGTACATTACAACGTTATAAAGAATTGAAAGATATCATTGCGATCTTGGGTATGGACGAATTATCTGAAGAAGATAAATTGACTGTATCTCGTGCTCGTAAGATTCAACGTTTCTTGTCTCAACCATTCTTCGTTGCTGAAGTATTTACAGGTAGCCCAGGTAAATACGTTGCATTGAAAGATACACTTGAAGGCTTTAAAGGTATCTTAAACGGCGAATATGATGCATTACCAGAACAAGCGTTCTATATGGTTGGTGCTATCGAAGAAGCTGTAGAGAAAGCGAAAACACTTTAAGCTTTCAGGAGAAATATCATGGCGATGAATATACATGTTGATATCGTAAGTGCAGAAAGAGAAATCTTTTCTGGTTCTGTCGAAGCTGTTTTTGCCTCAGCAATTATGGGTGAACTGGGTATCTACCCACGTCACACACCATTGTTGACTCGCCTAAAAGCAGGTGACGTTCGCATTTTAGTGAACGGTAAAGAAGAGCAATTCTACGTTTCAGGTGGCATGCTAGAAGTTCAACCTCATGTTGTTACCGTATTGGCTGATACAGCTATGCGTGCATCAGATGTTGACGAAGCAGCAGCACTAGCAGCGAAAGAAGACGCACAACGTGCACTTGATGATAGTGATGCGAAGATGGATATTGCAGAGGCTCAAGCTAAAATGGCTGAAGCAATGGCTCAACTTCGTAGTATCGAGCGTATGAGAAAAACGGCAGGTAATAGTCACTAGTCTGACTCCAACCTAAAGAATTAAAAGGCTGTCATTAAGACGGCCTTTTTTTTGCCTAAAATTTAGCAATCTAAGCAATGAGCTCCCGTATTTTGTTAGAATTACCGCTATTAAATGTTTGGAAATTTTAAGCTATGTCACTAAGTATCATTATCCTTGCTGCCGGAAAAGGCACTCGAATGAAATCGGCAACAACGAAAGTCATGCACAAGCTTGCAGGGAGAGCATTACTTGAGCATGTGATTGATACAGCCACTTCTTTAACGCCTGACAGTATGGCAGTGGTGTGTGGTAATGGTGCGGAACAACTCATGCCATTATTGGAGAGTCGCTCAATTCTATCAGCCATGCAATATGAGCAATTAGGCACAGGTCATGCGGTGATGCAGGCAGTGTCTGTATTTGAGGGCTCAGATCAGGTCTTAGTGTTATACGGTGATGTACCCCTCACACAACTTTCAACTCTAGAGGCTTTAATTAACAGTGGCGATCAGCAAAGCCTGAGAATTCTGACAACAGAATTAGCTGATCCAGCAGGTTATGGGCGAATTGTTCGGAATGATGCCGGTGAAGTGATCTGCATTACTGAGCAAAAAGATGCAGATGAACAAACCTTAGCAATTCGAGAAGTGAACAGCGGCATCATGGTTTTACCCTCAAAGTGGCTCACCCACTCACTCGATAAATTAAGTAATAATAATGCCCAAGGTGAATATTACCTAACGGATATGGTGGCATTAGCTGTTGAAGATGGTTTGGCTATCAATACGGTATGTTGTGATGATAATGCTGAAGTTGCTGGAGTGAATACGCGCCAGCAATTAGCCGAGTTAGAACGTCATTTTCAGATTTTACAAGCAAATACTCTAATGGCAAATGGCGTGACATTATCTGATCCTGCACGATTAGATGTCCGTGGAAACCTACAAACAGGTATTGATGTAAGTGTTGATATCAATGTGATTTTTGAAGGCAGTGTAACCCTTGCTGATAATGTTGAAATTGGTGCAAATTGTATTATTAAAGACTCAGAAATTGGTGAGGGGTCAACTATCCTAGCTAATAGCATGATTGATTCGAGTACCGTTGCCGCGAACGTTAATATTGGCCCATTTGCACGACTAAGACCGGGAACAGTACTGGCAGATAGTGCAAAAATTGGTAATTTTGTCGAAACAAAAAATGCGAATATTGGTGAAGGGTCTAAAGTGAATCACCTCAGTTATATTGGTGATACCGATATGGGCAAAGGTGTGAATATTGGTGCCGGAACTATTACCTGTAATTATGATGGTGCGAATAAGCATCGCACTACCATCGGTGATAATGCCTTTATCGGCTCAGATAGTCAGCTGATAGCACCTATTACAGTAGCGCAAGGTGCAACAGTGGGAGCTGGAACGACACTGCGTAAAGATGCGCCAGAAGAAGCATTAACGTTGACTAAAAGCGTTCAAAAGACCGTGTCTAACTGGAAACGTCCGGTTAAAACTAAAAAATAGACACTGCTGTAGCTTGGAAATGAAGTAACGGCATAGCTGACCTTTTAAGCCGACATCTGATCTTTGGTTGAGAGCTGGAATAAATTTCAGCCTACAGGCGCATTGGTCTGTGATAACAATGTTCACATCCTGAATGGATTTAAATGTCAGACATGGACAAGCTATTTAACGCAAGATCAAAAATAGTGCCCGGCCATTACGAGTAATATTAAGCAATAACTGTTCACCATTATTGAAGGCAAGAGGCTTAAAGTCCTCTAAGTTTTCAATTGTTTGTTTATTTACAGAGGTAATAATATCCTCAGCACGTAAACCAGCATGAGCTGCAGCACTACCTCGTTTTACCGAGTAAACCATAACGCCATTTATTTTTCCAAAGTAGCGTGATGATTCTTCAATATCACCAAAGGTTGCCCCTGATAACTTAGGATGAACATCACCTTGGTGAACTTGTTTCTGCACTTCTTTAACGGTTGCTTTGAGTGTTTTCTTTTTACCTTCGCGAATGACGTTCAATTTAATGGTTTGGCCAACCATCAACAACCCAACGGTGTTACGTAAGCTGTCAGCATTCAGTAGTCTTTGGCCATCAATGCCTGTCACCACATCGCCTACTTGTAAGCCTGCTTCATCGGCCGCAGATCCTTTGACGATACGAGTAACAACCGCACCAGCATTTGATTCGATATCAAAGGCTTTAGCTAATTCATCATTAATATCCTGCATTTGTACGCCTAAATGGGCACGACGCACTTCACCATGTTCAATCAGTTGATCGGTGATTTGTTTGACCATATTGCTTGGAATGGCAAAGCCGATGCCGATATTTCCTGCTTTTTGTCCGGGTGAGAATATTGCCGTATTAATGCCAACAAGTTCACCTCGAAGGTTCACCAGTGCACCGCCTGAATTTCCGGGATTAATGGATGCATCTGTTTGAATAAAGTTTTCATAACCTTCGATGCCCAAACCGCTACGACCTAATGCACTGACAATGCCTGAGGTAACAGTTTGACCAAGACCAAAGGGGTTGCCAATCGCAACCACAAAGTCGCCAACACGAAGCTTGTCAGAATCAGCTAAAGGTAAGGCTGAAAGTTGTTCCGCCGGAATTTTAATTAAGGCAACATCAGTAGCAGGGTCACTGCCAACAAGCTCTGCTTGAAAACTTCGACCATCGGTCAGAGAAACGGTAATTTCATCAGCACGATGGATAACATGATTATTAGTGAGCACTAAACCTTTTTTGGCATCGAAAATAACGCCTGACCCTAGACTTTGCTTGGTACGATGACGAGGTTGTTGCTCAGGGATATTAAAAAACTTTCGAAAGAAAGGGTCATTAAGTAAAGGATTATCACGAATTTGCACATGGCTTTGCGTTGCAATATTAACAACAGCGGGTTTCGACTGTTCTAACATTGGTGCTAAGGAAGGCATTTCTTCATCACCCTCAAACCAACTGAACGGTAATGCTGCTATAGCAACTTGAGCGAGTAAAGTGATTCCAGCAAGCCACACTAACGATGTTTTAAATACAGTCATATTTCTTCCTAAATAATCAGTGGATTTGCGGTTTTGTCATCCTCGCGTATGCGGGGGTCCATGGGCAGTGAAAACAATAGCGACAGTTGGATTCCCGCCTGCGCGGGAATGACGAGCTTACTTAAAGTTACCCTGATGTTCCAATATTCATTGTGAATTATAGGTATATTTTAAAGGTTTTCTAAAGTTTCGCGAGGGTTAAAGTTTAACTCTTCTGCCATTTGTTGATATAGCTGTTTGGCCTTATCACTATCAGCAGGCGGTGTCATAATTTGTAAAACAACAAATTGATCGCCTGCTTCTTTACTAGGTAAACCTCGTCCTTTTAGACGCATTTTCTGACCGCTTTTGGCACCAGAAGGGATTTTTAAATTAATTTTACCCGCCAATGTTGGAACGGTAACTTTAGCACCTAATGCTGCTTCCCATGGAGCGAGGGGTAAATCCAGATAGATATCTTTATCTTCTAGACGATAATGAGCATGTGGCGCAATGGCAATCTCTAAAAATAAATCACCAGGATTATTTCCCATCCCAGCCATACCTTGACCAGAAAGGCGGATCTTTTTACCTGCTGTAATTCCAGCAGGAATTTTCACATTCAATGTGCCTGTTTGTTTTGAACCACTTGGGCGACGAATAGTTTTCTTTGCTCCAGAAAAAGCATCTTCTAGACTGATCGTGATTTTTGTATTTACATCTTCACCTTGGGCATAGAAGTTATCTTGACCTCCACCCATGCCACCGCCGCCAAACATGTTTTCAAAGAAACTACTGAAGTTTCCTGCCCCCGCTCCACCTTGCTGTCCCCAACCTGGAGGGGGCGTGAAAGACTGACCATTTTGATAGTTTGAGCCAAACTGATCATATTGTGCTCTTTTTTGAGGATCTTTTAATGCTTCATAAGCCTCGCCGACTTCCTTAAATTTTGCTTCAGCATTCGCTTCTTTACTCACATCAGGATGATATTTCCGAGCCAGTTTGCGATAGGCTTTTTTAAGGTCTTCTTTTGAAACATCCTTAGGTACACCGAGGATCTTGTAATAATCTTTGTATTCCATTGAGTCTTTTTTCTACATTAAAATTGATTTGGATCATAAATGGGGACAAAAGTAATAAATTCAAGTCAAAACGAGGATTTTCCTTATATTGAATAGGTGGATATATGAGAGAATGCCACCTCAAAATTTATTATGTATATTAGAGGTTTATGATGTTCTCGGTAAGAAAGGTATCTTTATTAGTTGCGTTGGCAAGTTCTTGTGCTGCGCCACTAGTTACTGCAAACAGTGATGTTGCGCTGGATGATTTAATTGTTACAGGCACGCGGTCTGAAACGGCATTATTAGATTTAGCAGGAAACACGGCGAAAGTAAGCGAGCAAGATATAGATTTGGTGCGTGCGGATAATATTACAGAGATCATGAACCGCCTTCCTGGTGTAATGGTTCAGCGTGGTAATGGGCAAGAGCATCTCACTGCAATTCGTTCGCCTGCTTTAACGGGTGGTGCAGGGGCTGGTTCATTCCTTTATATGCAAGATGGTATTCCATTGCGTGCGGCAGGTTTTGCTAATGTGAATGGTTTATTTGAAGTGAGTGCTGAACAAGCAGGTGGTATTGAAGTCGTTCGTGGCCCTGGTAGTGCTTTATATGGTTCAAATGCTGTACATGGTCTAGTTAATGTATTAACTCGCGCGCCATCATTAGATCTTGAACGTGAGATTGACGTATCAGTTGGACCGCATGATTTGTATAAATTCAAAGGAACTGTCAGTGATACGGTGGGGGCTCATGGTTACCGCTTGAGTGTGAATGGAACACATGATGGTGGCTGGGTTGCAGACTCAGGTTTTGATCAACAGAAACTGACTTTCCGTCATGATTACTTAGGTGATGTGGATAGTTTTCAAACAACGTTTTCTGCGGCTAATTTAAATCAAGAAACGGCAGGTTATGCAACGGGGCTTGATAGATATAAAGATACAGAAGCAGTAAAAGCGGTAAATGAAGATCCCGAAGCTTTTCGTGATGTTAAATCAGTTCGCCTAGCAACACGCTGGGAGCATGAGCTGAGTGATAATACCTATTTCAGCATGACACCTTATGTGCGACATACGGAGATGGATTTCTTTATGCATTTCTTGCCAGGGACTCCAATTGAGAAAAATGAGCATGACAGTATTGGACTATTATCTGCTTATTACAGAGAATTAGATGGTGGCCATAGTGTTATTGCAGGTCTTGACTTGGAGTACACACAGGGTGAATTATCTGAAATTCAAACAAAGTTAGATCCAGCTGTTGGTGACCCTGATTATAATGGTCCACGAAATAAATATGTTCAAGGTACACATTATGATTATGATGTGAATGCAACGGTCATTGCGCCTTATATTCATACTGAGTGGCAGGTAGCAGAACAAACACGTGTAACAGCAGGCCTACGTTTTGAGCATACACGTTATGAATATGATAATAATGTTACTGGGGGAGATGCTGTCACAGGTGGTACGAAGTTAGGTTCAATCTTTTTTAGACCTGATAGTAGAACAGATACTTTTAATGAGTTCAGTCCAAAATTGGGCTTAGTACAAAGTCTGACAGAAGATACCAGTGCATTTATTAACCTTGCTCGAGGAAATCGAGCTCCGCAAACTACGGATTTATACCGAATGCGTGGAGAATCGAATATTAATATTACTGCTGATTCAGAAACGGTAGATAGTCTTGAAGTTGGTGTTCGGAAAGTGGGTGCTGGTATTCAATATGAAGCGACGACGTTTTACATGAAGAAAAAAGATTATTTCTTCCGTGATTCTGCAAATGATAATGTGCCAGATGGTAAAACCAAGCATTATGGTATTGAGCTAAGTGCATTTATTCCTTTTGCTGAACAGTTTGATTTAGGGGGGAGTTTTACTTATGCGCGTCATCAATATGATTTCGATCGTGAAGTACTGATCACTGGCGGACCTAGTGCGGGAGATGTTAATGAGCCTACTTCTATCACAGATGGTGATGATATGGATACGGCTCCTCGCCATATCGCAAATATTCGTTTAGGTTGGAATTATGCACCAGAAAGTCGTGCTGAATTAGAGTGGGTACATGTAAGTCATTACTATACTGATGATGGTAATGTGCATACTTATGCAGGTCATGATGTATTGAATTTACGAGCTAATTATCAAGTTAATAGTAATGTGAAGGTTTATGGTCGAATTAATAACTTACTCAATACTGAATATGCAGAAAGAGCAGATTATAAAAACCCAGGAGGTGGTGATCGCTATTTTGTTGGTGAAGAACGCGGATTACATGTTGGAGCAAGTTATAGCTTCTAACTTTATAGCTTAAATTGAAGACATAAAAAAGCGGTGATAATTAAAATTATCACCGCTTTTTTTATTTGTAATGAATTTGAATAAATCATTGTAGGAGTGGCTTTAGCCGCGAATAGATATTTAAAACTAGATGTTATTTACCACAGAGACACAGAGATAAATATCAAAAACTCTGTGATCTCTGTGATCTCTGTGTCTCTGTGGTTGCAAGTTAAAACCTTTAAATTAATCTCGGCCTATTCGCGGCTGAAGCCGCTCCTACATAAGGTTTGCATCTGTTTCGAGTCTATCGTTGTGAACGAGCATATCTAATTGCAGCACGTACTTGATTAGGTGCTGTTCCACCAAGGTGATCACGTGCCGCTACTGAACCTTCTAGAGTCAACACATCAAAGACATCTTCGGTAATTTGGTCAGAGAAACTTTGTAGTGTTTCTAAGCTCATTTCTGACAAGTCCAGATTGTGCTCAATACCATAGGCCACGGATAAACCAACCACTTCATGGGCATCACGGAAGGCAACACCTTTACGAACTAAGTAGTCTGCTAAGTCCGTTGCTGTAGCATAACCACTTAATGCAGCATTTCTCATGCTTTCTTCTTTAACGGTCATAACGGACATCATGTCGGCATAAACACGTAAAGAGCCTAATAATGTGTCGATTGTGTCGAATAATGGTTCTTTATCTTCTTGGTTATCTTTGTTGTAGGCCAAAGGTTGGTTTTTCATCAAAGTCAGCAAGTTGAACATATTGCCGTAAACACGACTGGTTTTACCGCGAATAAGTTCTGGCACATCAGGGTTTTTCTTTTGCGGCATGATTGAAGAGCCGGTGCAGAATGAATCACCTAAATCAACAAAGTTAAATTGAGCTGATGACCAGATGATCAGCTCTTCTGAGAAGCGTGATAAATGCATCATTAAAATAGAAGCAAAGCTGTTGAATTCGATGGCAAAGTCACGATCGCTCACGGCATCTAGTGAGTTTAAGCAAATACGATCAAAACCAAGCAATTCGGCTGTCATTTCACGGTTGATGGGGAATGTTGTTCCGGCTAATGCAGCAGCACCGAGCGGTGACGAGTTAACACGTTTTGCACAATCTTCCAGGCGTTCAGCATCACGCACTAACATTTCATACCATGCCATCATGTGATGACCAAAGGTAACAGGTTGCGCTGTTTGTAAATGAGTAAAGCCTGGGAGAATTGTTTCGGCTTCACGTTCGGCAACCATTAATAATGCATCTTGCAGGCGGTTTAGTTCTGAGTTGATTGGCGCAATCATATCGCGCAAATAAAGGCGAACATCGGTGGCGACTTGATCATTCCGTGAGCGACCTGTGTGTAACTTTTTACCCACTTCACCGATAACAGCGATTAATCGTGCTTCGATATTCATATGCACATCTTCTTGTGCAATTGACCATTCAAATTCATCATTATCAATTTCAGTGCGAATGGTTTCTAAACCTGCAATGATTTGATCTCGCTCATCATTTGTTAAAACACCCACGCTGGCAAGCATTGTCGCGTGAGCAATTGAACCTTGGATGTCTTGATTGTACATGCGTTGGTCAAATTGAACGGACGCAGTGAACTCTTCAACAAAGGCATTTGTTGGTTGGGTGAGACGAGCTGAGGATAGTTTTTTCTTAGGCGCGGTCATAGTTCAAGTCTTAAATGTTTGTAATTAAAGCGGGAATTATAACGCGGTTAGTAGAGAATCATGGCAGAAATGATAGAATCTGGTTTATTAGGTAAAAATCAAACCACAGAGACACGGAGGACACAGAGCAATAATATAGTTTATTTTCTCTGTGCTCTTTGTGTCTCTGTGGTGAATATTCCAAGTTGGAAAAATAAATGACAAATAGAGTTATTAAGATAGCAACACGCAAAAGTCCTTTAGCGATGTGGCAGGCAGAATATGTTCGTGATGAGTTGATAAAGCTACATCCTGGGCTTCAAGTTGAATTGGTTAAGATGAGTACGCAGGGCGACAAAATTCTTGATGTACCTTTAGCGAAGGTTGGTGGTAAAGGCTTATTTGTTAAAGAGCTTGAGCAGGGTATGTTGGCGGGGGATGCTGATATTGCGGTGCATTCAATGAAAGATGTACCAGTTGAGTTTCCTGAAGGTTTGCATTTACCTGTTGTTTGCCAGCGTGAAGATCCGCGTGATGCATTTGTATCGAATACTTACCAGTCATTAGAAGACTTACCACAAGGTGCAAAAGTAGGCACGTCTAGCTTACGTCGCGAATGTCAGTTACGTACTGATCGTCCAGACTTAGATGTGATACCACTTCGAGGTAACGTAAATACACGCTTAGCGAAGCTTGATGCGGGTGATTATGATGCGATTATTTTAGCTTCAGCAGGTTTGAAACGCTTAGGTTTTGAAGATCGTATTCGTAGTGCATTAACACCTGAACAAAGTTTACCAGCGATTGGTCAAGGTGCTGTCGGTATAGAAACGCGAGTAGATGATGATGAGGTGAATGCGTTAATTGCACCATTACGTTGTCCTGATACATGGATTACTGTCAGTGCTGAGCGTGCCTTGAATAAACGCCTTGCGGGTGGTTGTCAGGTGCCGATTGCAGGTTATGCCTTATTAGATAATGGTGAAATCTGGTTGCGCGGTTTAGTAGGTCGTCCTGATGGTAGTGAGATGTTACGTGCAGAAGTGAGCGGAAAAGCAGAGGATGCGGAAGCGTTGGGCATTGCGTTGGCTGAAGACTTATTATCTCAAGGTGGCGATAAAATCTTAGCGGATGTTTATGGTAGCTAAGGCATCACTTAATGGGCTTAAAGTATTAGTCACGCGACCAGAACAGCAAGCCCATAAACTCTGTGACATGATCCATCAGGCTGGTGGACAGGCGATGCGGTTTCCTGTGATAGATATTGTGCCAATCGCGGTGAAAGAATGGCCTGAGTATCCTCTGGCTGAACTCGATATGATTATTTTTGTTAGTCGAAATGCAGTCGTCCATTTCATTAATGCGTTAAGTGAACCTTTGCCTGAGCAGATACAATTAGTATCCGTAGGTGCGGGTTCGGCAGCAAGTATGCGAGAACATGGGCTACGAGTGGATATTCAGCCCGAGCAATCTATTGGTAGTGAAGGTTTACTGCTTATGCCAGCATTTGATGGTATGGTTGGCAAAAATGTAGTGATAATACGAGGTAAAGGTGGACGAGAGTTATTAGCGAATACCCTAGTGGAAAGAGGGGCTACAGTTAACTATCTTGAAGTTTATGAACGGGCACTACCTACACCCTCAGCATCACAATGCAATGATGCTCTCACCTCAGACTGTGTTGTTTGCACCAGCGTGGAAGGGGTGAAAAATTTGAGTATACTGCTACAAAAAGGCTTGAAAACAGCAGCAGATAAGCCGATGCTTGTTGTGAGTGATAGAATTAAGATGTATGCAGAATCAGTAGGCTTTCAACAGGTTATTGTTACATCTGATGTAAGTGATGCCGCTGTATTAGAGCAATTGGTCAAATTGGAAATATAACAATGGAAAATAAAACGACACAGCAGGAAGTCATTCAGGATGCTGAGGTAATCAGTGTTGAATCAAATAAAACACAGGCCAAGTCACGTTTTGTTTGGGTTGCTGTGTTGATTTTATTATGTTTGCAGGCAGGATCCTTTTGGTTATGGAACCAGCAGCGCTTGCAGAGTGATGATTTGAATCAACAGTTATCGACAGTGATGGTGTCATTGTCTGACTCATCTAAATTAGAGCGATCATTAAAAGAGAGTGATTCGCGCATTCAAAAACAACTTTCAGGCCTAGGTTCAAAGCAATCGTCACTCGCTGATAGTGTTAAAGACTTGAGTGAAAGTCAACAGATAACGCGAGGTGATGTTGAGCAATATTGGGCATTAGCTGAAGTTGAATATTTACTTAATATCGCTAATCAGCGCGTGTTGTTGGCTAAAGATGTAGTTGGTGCACATGAAGTGCTTGAAATGGCTGATGACCGCATAGAAGCGTTATCTGATTATCGTTTACACCCTTTACGCGCATTATTGGCAGATGAGCTATTAGCGTTATCCTCCGTTGTTAACGTCGATGTTGATGGTATGGCATTACAGTTACAAAGTGCCTTAGATAATATTGATGACTTACAGGTGTTGATGAGTTCGCCAATAACAGAAGGTGATGCGAGTGAGATGCTAACATCTGATAACTGGCAGGGCGCTTTAGATCAAGCATGGCAAGAAGTTAAATCACTGGTGGTGATTCGACATCAGCAAGAGGGTGCTGCCGCTATATTAGTACCTGAACAACGTTATTTTTTATATCAAAATTTGAGACTGAAATTAGAAACGGCTCGTTTTGCCCTATTAAGTGGTCAGTCATCTTCTTTTGAAACAAGTTTAGCGTCAGCAACACACTGGTTGAAGCAGTATTTTGTGGGTGAAGATCGTGATGCCATGTTGGTTTTAGTGGCAGAGTTACAATCAACAAATACAGCCGTTATTGTGCCAGATATTTCAGCTTCATTAAGTTGGGTAAAAGGGTTTGAACGATGAAATCCTTACTCATTATTGCACTTGCGCTTGTTTTGGGAGCAGGATTGATTTGGGTCGCAGACTTTGAGCCAGGTTTTGTTCTGTTGCAATATGGTCGTTGGAGTTTAGAAACATCGCTTATTATATTTTCTGTCGGCTTTTTAATCTTATTAGTCGCGAGTTATATCGCTCTGAGAAGCGCAGTGTTGTTAAAACAAGCCCCACAGAAGTTGGCGGTATGGAATGAGACTCAGCGACATAAAAGAGCTGGGCGAGCACTGACTCGAGGGTTAATTACCTTAGAAGAAGGTCGTTGGGCTGAGGCTGAACGTTTATTGGTTCGTCATGCATCAAACAGTGAAACACCTTTATTGCATTATTTAGCCGCGGCACGCGCTGCACAAAAGCAAGAAGAGCCCGAACGGAGAGATAATTATCTTCGTTTGGCACATGAAACAACAGAGGGTGCTGATGTTGCCGTAGGTGTTGTTCAAGCCGAGTTGCAACTAGAAACCGGTCAAAAAGAGCAGGCTTTAGCAACGTTACAGCATTTACGTGAAGTCTCGCCTAAACATCCTTATGTATTGCAGTTATTGCAGCAGTTATATTCAGATATGAACCAATGGCAGAGTGTACAAGAGGTGCTACCTGACTTGCGTAAGCGTCGAGTATTGCCAGCGTCAGATGTGAAAACATTATCAAGTGATGCCTCTGCCGCTCAATTACATGCCGCTATCGCCAAGCAAGAATGGACGTTAATGGCATCTATTTGGCAGAAGTTACCTAATAAAGAACGCCAGACAGAAGCATTACTCAGGCCTTATATTTCGGGGCTGATTCAACAGGGAGAAAAAAGAGAAGCGATATCACTAATTGAGGGCTTTCTACAGAAGCAGTGGAGTGATCCCTTGGCCTATCAATATGGTGTTATCTTGCATGGCGATGATTTATTAAAACGTTTAGCAACGGCTGAGAAATGGCTAAAAAATCAAGCAAATAATCCGTGGTTGCTTTTAACCTTGGGTCGTTTGGCTCAAGCGAATCAACTTTGGGCAAAATCTGAGGAATACCTACGATCTAGCCTTGATAATGGGCCAAGAGGGGAAACTTATCAGGTCTTAGCAGAAGTTTTAGCATCGGATGGCAAAGATGAATTAGTTGCCGATATATATAAGCAAGGTTTAGCAGTGATGCTTGAACAAGAAAAATTACCAGTATAGAGATTAATAAATAGATATGAATGCAGCAGGAGCTCACTACCTTTTTGATATTTTGGCATTGCTATTGGCAACAGTGATTATTGTGCCTTTTTTCCATGCTATTCGTTTAGGAGCCATTCTTGGTTACCTAACTGCGGGTGTGGTCCTTGGTCCTTGGGGATTGGGGATTATTACTGAAGTTGATGAAATTCGTCATCTGGCTGAGTTTGGCGTTATCTTTCTATTGTTCATTTTAGGGATAGAACTCAAGCCAGATAAGTTGCTACAAATGTGGAAGATGGTTGTTGGACTCGGCTTGGGGCAGTTATTAATTACTGCAGCCATTTTCTATGCCATTGCTATCGCTTGTGGCCTTTCCTCAAGTGAGGCGCTTGTTGTCAGTTTTGGCCTTGCTTTGTCTTCAACAGCATTCTGTTTGAAGCTACTTGCTGAGCGAGGTGGAATTTCTACAGTTATGGGACGAATGTCTTTTTCCATCTTATTGTTACAAGATCTTGCAGTTGTTCCGTTATTGGCCTTAGTTTCTTTATTAGCAGGTAATGAGGGAGGAGGAGCTACAGAATTTAATTACACCTATGCTATCGGGGTCATTATTGCTCTATTGTTGGCAGGACGATACCTGCTCAATCCAATATTGGGACGCATTGTGGCAAGCCAAGATCCAGAGGTTTTTATTGCTGTCGCCTTGCTCTTAGTATTAGGCGTAGCGTGGTTGATGGAGTCGGTAGGCTTATCAATGGCTTTAGGTGCTTTTCTTGCTGGGCTTATGCTGGCTGAGTCACACTATCGACATCAAATTGAAGCTGATATTTTACCTTTCAGAGGGATATTGCTTGGTCTGTTCTTTATGACAGTGGGGATGGGGATTGATTTTGGTTTATTGTGGGATCAATTAGGGCTCATTATTTTGCTGGCAATTGGCTTAATGATCATCAAGACGACAGTGGTATATGGTTTAGCAAGAGCGAGCGGTGCAAGACATGATATTGCGCTACAAACAGGTACTTTATTGTCACAAAGTGGCGAGTTTGGTTTTGTTATGTTGGGTTTTGCTGCTGTATCAGGTGTGTTAGATGTGAAATTAAGTCAAATGATGATTTTAATTATCACTTTAACGATGGTGCTAACACCTTTTGTGGTGAAGCTTACCAATGTATGGCTATTGAAGTTTTATAAGCCAGAGTTAACAAAAGACGATCAATATGCAGAGTTTATTGATGAGTCAGAAGAGCATGTTATTTTGGCGGGGTTTGGACGGGTAGGTGCTCGTATTGGTGCGCTTTTAGGAGCTGCTGGAGTGCCGTATATCGCATTAGATTTGAAGCAGGAACGAGTAAAAAGTGCACGAGCGCAGGGGTTCCCAGTATTCTTTGGTGATGCGAGTCAAGTGAAGGTGTTGCAATCTGCAGGGGCGGATCATGCCAGAATGTTAGTGATAGCACTGGAAGATCCTGAAAGAGTGGACAGATTAGTGACTCAAGTTCGGCAGTATTATGCTGATATGCCCATTCATGCACGAGCACGAGATCGTTTTCATTGTGCTAGCTTGATTACTAACGGTGCAACAACAACGGTATCCGAAACCCTAGAAACAAGCTTACGATTAACTGAAGAAGTATTACTAGGTAGCGGTGTTGATGATGAGGATGTGAAACGGGTTATTGAAGAATTCCGTGATGACTACTATTTAGATGTTGTTAAGAAAGTGACGGAAAACAAAGTTGTTATGGGCGAGTTAAGGCACTAATCGAGTTTATCTTAGTTGACTACCCTTACTGCCGCGACGGTTGACATTGCCTTGTTTTTCTTGCTGTTCATCGAGTTCAGTCTGACAGGGCACGCATAAGCGTACACCAGGAATGGCTTTTCGACGTGCTGGTGGAATTTTTGTCTCACATTCTTCACAGTGAATTAAGCTTTCACCGTGTGGTAATTGGCTACGGGCTAGGCTGACCGCATCTTCTACGCTCGCATCAATTTGGTCTTGCACCGCACCATCTTTAGACCAGCCGCCTGCCATGACAAACGCTTATAAACGCATTGGCATAACTACATACTGCCGTTCTAGTTTTTCATCGGCAGGTGTAATCAATACGCTACTATTATCATCACTAAAGATCATTTTTACTTTGTCATCAGGAATAGCGTTGAGCAGATCAAGTAAATACGCATTATTAAATGCAATTTCTAATGAAGCCCCTTCATAATCAGCGCTGATTTCTTCTTCAGCAACTTCTTGTTCTTGGTTAGTCACTGTCGCTTTAAATAAGCCTGATTCAAGATTGATGCGTACGCTACGATGTTTATCATTTGATAAAATAGCAGCACGAGATAGTGCTTGTTTGAGCAGATCTCGATCAGCAATAACTTCTTTATCACCACCCAGTGGCAAAACACGTTCATAATTGGGGAATTGACCATCGATTAGTTTTGACGTGAAGTGTATGTCGGGCAGTTCAATTTTGATCTGCTGATTGCTAAAGGCGATAGTGACGCTTTCATCACTATCATTTAATAAGCGACCAAGTTCCATTATCGCTTTGCGAGGAATAATAATATTACTTTTTGCTGCGACAGAATTTGTTGTTGTTAAGCTACCTAGCGCTAAGCGATGGCCATCGGTTGCAACGGCACGTAGCACATTCTCTTCGCGTTCAAGTAGCAGGCCATTAAGGTAATAGCGAACATCTTGGCTTGCCATAGCAAAACTTGTTTCATCCAATAATGACTTTAATGCAGATTGTGGCAGACTGATTTCATCAACATAATTTGCACCTTCACTATCAGGGAAGTCTTCACTTGGAAGTGTTGCCAGAGAGAAGCGACTTTTTCCTGCACGAACAACGGCTTTATTATCTTGGGCTTTAAAGCTGATTGTGGCGTTACTCGGCATTGCGCGACAAATATCAAGAAACTTACGAGCAGAAACGGTTGTTTTACCTTCTTGCTCTACAGCAACGGGTAAGGTGGCAATCATTTCTAGTTCCATGTCAGTACTTGTCATCGACAATTGATCACCATGCACTCGTAATAAAATTGTCGATAGAATTGGTAAGGTAGATCTACGCTCAACAATGCTACAAACTAATTGTAGTGGGCGGGCAATTGTTTCTTGGCTAACGGTAAATTGCATGATTAATCTCTCAGCTTAACTCGATAGGGTTCTAAGTAAATTACGATAGTCTTCAGCGACTCGAATATCTGTTTCTTTCAACTCTGCAACTTTACGGCAGGCATGTAATACGGTGGTATGGTCGCGACCACCGAAAGCGTCACCAATTTCTGGCAAGCTATGATTCGTGAGCTCTTTGGCTAATGCCATGGCTATTTGTCGTGGCCGAGCAATAGAGCGTGTGCGTTTTTTAGACAATAGATCTGAAACTCGGAGCTTGAAGTATTCGCCCACTGTTTTCTGAATACTATCTAAAGTGACTAGTTTTTGATGTAAGGCCAAAAGGTCTTTTAATGCTTCTTGAGCCATCTCAATCGATAAAGGCTGATTTGTGAAGCGAGAAAAAGCCATAATACGTTGTAATGCACCCTCTAAGTCACGGACATTAGATTTAATGCGCTGGGCAATAAAGAAAGCAACGTCTTCAGGCAATGTGACTAAGTTTTGTTGTGCCTTTTTAATTAAGATCGCTACGCGGGTTTCTAGCTCTGGAGGCTCGATGGCAATAGTTAGCCCCCAACCTAATCGTGACTGCAATCGCTCATCAAGATTCTCAACTTCTTTAGGAAAGCGGTCACAGGTGAGGATAATTTGTTTCTGACCTTCTAATAAACTATTAAAGGTATAAAAAAATTCTTCTTGCGAACGCTCTTTTTTAGCAAAGAATTGAATATCATCAATTAATAAGGCATCAGCACTACGATAATGTGATTTGAACTTATCGATTACATTATTGCGTAAAGCGGTAATCATATCTTGAACAAAGCGTTCAGATGAGAGATACATTACACGGGCTTTAGGATTATCTTTTTTAATTTGATTGCCGACCGCCAACATTAAGTGGGTTTTTCCCAATCCTGTGCCGCCATATAAAAAGAGTGGGTTGTAACCGCTTGTACCAGGAGATTCCGCAACGTGCAGTGATGCTGCCCGGGCAATTTGATTTGATTTACCTTCTACATAGGACTCAAAAGTAAAGGCAGGGTTGATAGGCGTCCCCATTGCTGGCTCAGAATAGTTTTCTGGCTTTTTATTTAGCACTGGTTTTGAATCTGACTTTTTCTCATTAGTCTTACTGCTACCCACCTCAATAAGAGCTGAACTAATGTTACCTTGACTTAAGGCGCCTAGAAGTTGATTTATCTTGGCCTCAAGTTGTTCTTGAACCCATGCTTGGACATAAGGGTTTGGCGCTAATAGGCGTAGACTGTCGCTGGTTTCGATAGCGTGTAATGGGCGAACCCATGTATTGTACTGTTGTGCTGATAGCTCACCTTCAAGGTGGGACAAGCATTTTTCCCACAAGGGTGATGACACAGCAATTCCTTATTAAGAATGATAGGGATAAGTAATGTCTGTAGTATACTGCTTGCAGCGAAACGATTAAACGTATCCAGCACATTTATTTTGCATAAATAAATTATATCGTGATCTTATTGACTTGCAGTAGTAGAAAACATTATAATTCCTCGGCTTAATGTCCTGCCGACTATTTTCGGCATCGATGGCATACCAGAATTAATATAGTGGAGTTGGTGAAATGAAAAGAACTTTTCAGCCTAGTAATATCAAACGTAAACGTACTCACGGTTTCCGTGCACGCATGAAAACTGTTGGTGGTCGTCGCGTAATTAACGCACGTCGCGCAAAAGGTCGTGCAAGCTTAACAGTATAATTTCTCTTAGTATTTTAAGGAGAACATGACTTGGCAACATTTAGCCGGGCCATGAGAATGAATAACCCGAGAGACTTTTCTCGGGTATTTCGTCAAGCTAAGCGCGTAAGTGGTACAGGTTTGACGATATTAACGGTTGAGAACTCAGCGGGAACACCTCGCTTGGGTTTGGCGATAGCAAAGAAGCATCTTAAACTTGCACATCGCCGCAATCGATTGAAGCGGATTATTCGCGAGTCTTTCAGGCAGCATCAATCTGACTTCAGAAATATAGATATTGTCGTGTTGACTCGACCTGATGTTATTAAGCGCGATTCAACTGAATTAAGGCAAGCATTGGAGCGACATTGGATAACCGTGGCAGCACAATGGCAAAAAAAATCTTGATCGTGTTCGTCCGAACATATCAGTTACTTATCAGTCCGTTATTAGGCGAAAATTGCCGCTTCCAACCAACTTGTTCCCGTTATATGATAGATGCGATTGATCGCTTTGGTGCCATAAAAGGCACTTGGCTAGGTTTGCGTCGACTTTCACGTTGTCACCCTTGGCATGAGGGTGGTTTAGATCCTGTTCCTGAATTAAAGAAAAAGACACACAATGGATAACTTTAGAACCTTTTTTATCTTCGGTTTACTGATCGTCTCACTATTATTGTGGGAAGCTTGGCAAAATGATTATGTTCGCCCTCAGCAACTTGCGCAACAAGCTGTAAATGATGCTGTTAGTGCACCAGATGAGTCATTGCCTGCTATTGAAGTAGTAACAGAAAATCAGCAAGATTTGCCGGATATGCCCGTTGTTCACTCATTAGATAGTTTGCCTGCAATTGATCAGGTAGCGAATATGTCGAGTGCAAACCAAATCCACGTTAAAACTGATTTGATTGATGTCATTATTGATACGAAAGGTGGTGATATTCGTTCTCTATCCCTATTAGAGTACCCTGTAGAATCAGAGGAACCCGATGTTCCGGTGCAGTTCCTATCAGAAACAGCATCGCACTATTTTGTAGTTCAATCAGGTTTACGTTCAGACTCTTCTGCGCCAACACATTATGATCAGTACCATGCTGAAAGTAGTGCTTATGAGCTATTAGATGGCCAAAATACAGTTGTTGTGCCACTTACGTGGATCAGTGATGAAGGCCTAAAAGTAACAAAAACATACCGCTTTCATCGTGATAGTTATTTAATTGATGTGGATTATGACGTAGAGAATAACAGTGGCGAACGTTTTTCTGCCTATCCTTATGCTCAGTTTAACCGTAACCGCCCACAAGAAGACTCAGGCTTTATTTATACCTATACCGGAGCCGTATTTTCGACTAAAGGTAATGAGTATGAAAAAATCGACTTTGATGATTTAGATGATTCAGCATTTAGTCGAACTGAAAATGGTGGTTGGGCTGCAATGATTCAACACTATTTTGTAGCGGCAATGATTCCTGCAGATTCTGAGCAAGAAAATAGTTTCTACGGTAAATCAATTAACGAGCGTAACTATACTGCGGGAATGAAGTTGCCTACCGTATCGATTGCCAATGGTGATATTGCTACAACCTCGTATCAAATGTATTTGGGCCCTAAGCAACATCAGCGTTTAGAGTCTGTTGCAGAAAATTTAGATTTAACGGTTGATTTCGGCAAATTAACGATTATTTCTCAACCACTGTTTACCATTATGGAATGGATCCATAAGTTAACAAATAACTGGGGTTGGTCGATTGTCTTTCTAACGATTTTAATTAAAGCTGCGTTTTACCGACTGTCTGCAAAAAGTTATGCATCAATGGCGGGAATGCGTAAATTAACACCAAAACTAACGGCCCTGAAAGAGCGCCATGGTGATGATAAGCAAGCCTTTAATAAAGGTATGATGGACTTATATCGCACTGAGAAAATTAACCCATTAGGAGGCTGTTTACCAATCTTAGTGCAAATGCCTGTCTTCCTCGCATTTTACTGGGTATTGGTTGAAGCGATTGAATTACGCCAGGCACCATTTATCTTCTGGTTACAAGATTTAACAGCAATGGATCCTTACTTTATCTTGCCAGTATTATTTGGCTTGAGTATGTTCTTCCAACAAAAGCTAAACCCTGCGCCTCAAGATCCAGCACAAGCAATGGTAATGAAAGCATTTCCAATCATCTTTACTGTATTCTTTGCTTTCTTCCCGTCAGGTTTAGTGTTGTACTGGGTTGTGAATAACCTTCTTTCGATTGCTCAACAGTGGCATATCACTCGTAAACTAGGTGCTCTGTAAGACAAAATGGATACGATAGTCGCAATAGCCACTGCGCCGGGGCGTGGTGGTGTTGGTATTGTTAGATTATCCGGCAAGCAAAGTGTCGCGATAGCAGAAAATATATGCGGTACATTAGGTGCTCCTCGCTTTGCTAAGTTTAGTAATTTCCGCGACCATGATGATGAGATCATTGATAGCGGTGTGGTCTTGTTCTTTCCTAATCCTGCTTCATTTACCGGTGAAGATGTTATTGAATTACAAGGCCATGGAAGTCCACTTGTTTTAGATCGACTGTGTCAAAGAGCAATAAGCCTTGGTGCGAGAATGGCGCGTCCTGGCGAGTTCTCCGAACGTGCATTCCTCAATAATAAAATGGATCTGGCACAAGCCGAAGCGGTTGCCGATCTTATTGATAGTTCAACAGAACAAGCCGCACGTAGCGCCATGCGCTCCTTACAAGGTGTCTTTTCTGACCGAGTTAATGATCTTCTTACCAAGCTAACTGAACTTCGCATGTATGTTGAAGCCTCTATTGATTTTGCAGATGAAGAAATTGATTTTCTTGCTGAAGCGGCAGTGGATGAACAAGTTAAAGATTTACTAAAAGTTGTTGATGGCATTACGAGTAGCGCTCAACAAGGACGGCTATTACGAGAAGGCATGAGTGTTGTTCTTGCTGGTCAGCCTAATGCGGGTAAATCAAGTATTCATA
Organism: Gammaproteobacteria bacterium; assembly: GCA_028598975.1. GTDB lineage: Bacteria > Pseudomonadota > Gammaproteobacteria > Nitrosococcales > Methylophagaceae. The sequence continues at coordinate 28,107 of JAQRMU010000027.1, forward strand.
ACCAACTTGCAGGTCATGATGCTGCGATTGTGACAGAGGTCGCAGGTACAACACGCGATGTTTTGCGAGAACAAATTCATTTAGGAGGCTTACCTTTACGAATCTCAGATACAGCAGGTTTGCATGATTCAACAGATCTTGTTGAGCAAGAAGGTATTCGCCGTACTCAAAATGAGATAGCGCAAGCGGATCATATCTTATTAGTGATTGATGATAACGCAGGCATGACGGCAAAAGATGAACAAATTCGTGCCGACTTACCCCAACATATTCCACTAACAATAATCCGAAATAAGATTGATAAACAAAGTAAGTCAGCAGCCCTTATAGAAGAACAGGGTGAGACCATCTTATTGCTATCAGCTAAGACAGGTGACGGCATGGCGCTGTTAGAAAAGTACCTGTGTGACTCTGTAGGTTATCATCCAGAAGATGAAGGTGTTTTCATTGCTCGCCGTCGTCATCTTGATGCGTTAGCACGTGCTCGTGCATCGATTGATTCTGGCTACCACTGTCTTGCAGGAATGGGGGCGGGAGAGCTGTTGGCTGAAGAGCTACGTCAAGCACAGCTGGCATTAGGTGAAATAACAGGTACATTCACCAATGAAGACTTATTGGATAAGATTTTTTCTAGTTTCTGTATTGGTAAATAACTTACAGCTAGTAGTATCGTCGGCACATATAGGAACCTAAAGAAAAGCCTTCTTATAAACGAGTATAAGAAGGCTTCTTTATATTCGGGTTGTTAAATTATTAAGGTGAGAATGAAGAACCACAACCACAGGTTGTTGTTGCATTCGGGTTACGAATAACAAACTGAGAACCTTCAATACCATCGGTATAATCAATCTCAGCACCGACAAGATATTGATAACTTGTTGGGTCAATCAGCAACATCACGCCAGATTTTTCAACTTGAGTATCCCCTTCAGAGATTTCTTCCTCAAAGGTAAAACCGTATTGAAAACCTGAGCAACCACCACCGGTAATAAATACACGTAATTTAAGTTGATCGTTCCCTTCTTCTTCTATTAATGCGCTTACTTTATTTGCAGCGGCATCAGTGAAGTTAACGGGGCTAGGCATTTCACTCATGGTGAACTCCAGAATGTAGATTAATGATCCCTCTATTATGCAAGACTGAGTAATTTAGTCAAGATTAGTCTTTTTAGGTATCAGGGCAAGAGCATTTAATTTTCAGCCCCAATCAACAACTCAGCCCTAAAATCATCGTCAAGAGCAGCCATTTTTAATTTCCGTTTCATACTTGCCTTACGGGTTTCATTGAGCTTTACC
>JAQRMU010000028.1 GCA_028598975.1 Gammaproteobacteria bacterium
GTCACTTCAACAGTGAAAAACATCATATCGTTGAAACCATTAACCAGTGATGGCCACACTTTTTTCAAGCCTTTTAGAACTAGGTAGGTCACAAAGGATAACGACATAATTGCAACATAGACAGGCACCCATTTATAAGAAGCTTCTACTTTATTTTCTTTAAAAATAATCGTTTTCTTAATCGCAAATAAGAAAGCTGCAGCGATCACGCCACCAATAACAGGTGAAATAATCCATGAGCTAGCAATCTTACCCATTGTGCCCCAGTCAACAATGCTAAAACCGGCAGCCGCAATACCCGCTCCCATTACACCACCTACAATAGAGTGCGTTGTTGAAACAGGTGCTTTTGCCATTGTCGCTAAGTTAAGCCAGAGAGCCGCCGCCAATAATGCAGCCATCATTGCCCACAAAAAACTATCTGTATCACTACCAAAAGCATCAATGTCAATAATGCCTTTTTTAATCGTTGAAACCACCTCACCACCTGCGATAATGGCACCGGCAGCTTCAAATATCATGGCAATAATGATGGCACCCGTCATCGTTAATGCTTTAGAGCCAACGGCAGGACCAACATTATTAGCAACATCATTGGCACCGATATTCATTGCCATATAACCACCAAATACAGCAGCTATCGCTAAAAATACATTGTTGGGTACACCACCACTCGTGCTAAAGCTGTAAGCCAAAACAGCTACAAGAAAAAATAGTGCGAAGCCTATTCTGCCGAGCTCTGTATGACTCTTTTTCATTGCCTGTTTTTCAAGCTGGTTAATTGTTTTAATTTCCATAATGCACCCATCAGTGAGGAATAATTTCGGCAATTATTACAATTTTGTGACAGTTTGACACTATTAATTATTTTTACTCTGTATGTTGTAACTATCACTTGTTAGTATTGTCTACTTAAAACACTCTCTTGCGACCGATGCTGATCATGAAAAAAATTTTTGCCCTTTTACTTTTAGTACTTGCGTTTAGCGTTCAGGCGCGACCAGGTTTATTAGATAGTCTTGGATTATCTAGTGAGTTTGATACTCCCCCTGATGTCGATGAAGCCTTTGTTTTTTCTGCCCAAGCTAAAGATGCCAATACAATATTGGCTCGTTGGGCTGTTGCTGAAGGCAACTATTTATATAAAGATAAAATTCGTTTTGAGCTCATTGAACAAGATAGCGTGCAATTGCAGAGCTTTTCACTCCCTGCTGGTGAAAACAAAATGGATGAGATCTTTGGTTTAAGTGAGGTCTATCAATATGATGTTGATCTAATCTTACCTATCAGCCGTAGTTCAACTATTTCGGAAATCACCTTAAAAGCCTATTATCAAGGCTGCTCTGAAACATTCCGTATCTGTTATCCACCAACAGAAAAAGAAGTACTGATTACATTACCGGCTCTCACTGATAGCTTAAACCAAACACTAGAACCAATAGCCACAACACCTGTTTTTGCTGAACAAGATCGTATTGCAAAAAGCCTTGCTGAAGACACATTAATCAAAATATTACTTGGCTTTTTTGGCCTAGGTTTACTGCTTGCCTTTACACCTTGCGTGTTCCCAATGATTCCAATTTTATCTAGCATCATTGTTGGTGAAGGTGAACGAATCACCACGCATCGTGCATTTATATTATCACTCACCTATGTCTTAGCTATGTCGATCACTTATACCGCTGCAGGTGTGATGACAGGGCTATTAGGTGAAAACCTACAAGCCATGTTTCAAAACCCTTGGATCATCGGTAGCTTTAGTGCCTTATTTGTTGTTTTATCATTGTCTATGTTTGGCTTGTTTGAATTACAACTTCCACATTCACTGCAACACCGATTACATCAGATAAGCCATCAACAACAAGGCGGTCATATCGTAGGTGCCGCATTAATGGGCTTATTGTCGGGCTTGATTGTCGGTCCTTGTTTAGCACCACCATTAGCTGGCGCACTTATCTTTATCGGCCAACATGGCGATCCCGTTTTAGGTGGCAGTGCTTTATTTTCACTAAGTATGGGCATGGGCTTACCACTGATCATTATCGGTACATCTGCAGGAACATTACTTCCTAAAGCTGGCGACTGGATGAATACTATCAAGTCAATCTTTGGTGTATTGATGTTAGCCCTAGCCATTTGGATGTTAGAGCGCATTATTCCTGGATGGGTAAGCTTATTATTGTGGGGTGGCCTACTTATTGTGTCTGCCGTGTATTTAGGTGCGCTTAATGCGCTTGGCATTGATGCCAGTGGCTGGGAAAAACTATGGAAAGGCCTCGGGCTTATACTTCTAATATATGGTGGCTTATTAATGATTGGCGGTGCCAGTGGCAGTCATAATATTTGGCAACCCTTACAATCTGTTATCTCTAGCCAGTCCTCTGCTGCGCCAACTCATACTGGTCTAGCATTCACCAAGATCAACAACCTAACTGAGCTTGAGCAGCAATTAGCTCAAACGAATAAACCTGCCATGCTCGATTTTTATGCTGATTGGTGTGTTGACTGTAAAAGAATGGAAGTCACCACTTTCCAAGATGACACTGTCATTACGGCCTTAGAAAACACGCATGCCTTACAGATTGATATGACAGCCAACACTGCTGAACATAAAAACCTGATGAAACACTATGGCGTTTTTGCCCCGCCAACTATCTTATTTTTTGATGCGAATGGTCACGAATATTCTCAGCACCGCTTAGTGGGTAGCATCTCTGCTCAAGACCTTGCTCAACATATTGCGACGCTTCCTCAGTAGGAACCCAGATCTCAGGGTAGCTAGATAATAAAAAACTTTTTCGACGAACTTAGCGACATAACCCCTGTTTTTCACTTAAAAAACTGGACAAATAGGTGCCACTGGTGCAAAATTCTCGTCATATTTTATTGTTCTAGGCGCAAAAATCATCATGGCAAAATTTTTAGTGCTACACGGTCCCAACTTAAATCTTTTAGGAACTCGTGAACCAGAACATTATGGTGCAGACACATTGGCAGACATTGGCCAACAATTGCATGCTACCGCTGAAGAAGCTGGCCATCAGCTAGAAAGTTTTCAAAGTAATGCAGAACATGAACTTGTCAATAAAATTCATGCGGCAAGAGAAAACACTGACTTCATTATTATTAACCCAGCAGCTTTTACACATACTAGCGTCGCGCTACGTGATGCATTGTCTGCTGTGGAAGTACCGTTTATCGAGGTACATCTATCTAACGTTCATGCACGGGAAGAATTCCGTCAACATTCCTATCTATCAGACATTGCTGTTGGCGTGATCTGTGGACTAGGAGCCCAAGGTTATCAGCTCGCTTTACAAGCAGCTATCAATTATATCCGTGACCATTGAAGATGCAGATTTCTACTACACATTCTAACTGCGCTAGCCGCGTTATATTATTGAGCAATAGAATAACTATTACATCAATAATATGCCTTGCTATCACAGCTATTATGCGCATTAGAAAAACAGCATCTTCAATGATAACGGATACACACTAATCAATAGGATTATCTTTATGGATATTCGTAAAATAAAAAAACTGATCGACTTAATTCAAGAATCAGATGTAGCAGAAATTGAAATTCACGAAGGTGAAGAATCAGTACGTATTAGCCGTAATAGCACTGCTGCTCCAGTTATGATGGCTGCTCCGGCTGCCGTTGCAGCTCCTGTTGCTGCGGCTCCTGCACCAAGTACAGCACCAGTAGCAGATGCAGATGCGGCACCAGCAGGTCCAAATACAGCTAATGCTGTTAAATCTCCAATGGTAGGTACGTTCTATCGCTCATCTTCACCTGAAGCAGCTTCATTTGTTGAAGTGGGTCAAACTGTTGCTGAAGGTGATGTCATTTGTATTATCGAAGCAATGAAAATGTTTAACCAAATTGAAGCAGATCGTAGCGGTACTGTGAAAGCTATTTTGGTTGAAAATGGTCATCCTGTTGAATTTGATGAGCCTTTAGTCATCATCGAATAAACCTTCTGCTTGCACCACTTTTTACTTAGTGCAATCACGTACCAACAGCGGATAAAAATATTATGATCGATAAAATAGTCATCGCCAACCGAGGCGAAATTGCCCTTCGGGTCTTAAGAGCTTGTAAAGAATTAGGTATTAAAACCGTTGCTGTTCACTCTGATGTGGATCGCGACTTAAAACACGTTTTATTAGCAGATGAAACAGTCTGTATTGGCCCTGCACCTTCGGCAGAAAGCTACTTAAATGTGCCGGCATTAATTAGTGCCGCAGAAATTACCGATGCCTCAGCGATTCACCCAGGTTACGGCTTCCTATCTGAAAATGCTGACTTTGCTGAACGTGTTGAGCAAAGTGGCTTTATCTTCATTGGCCCTAAATCTGAAACAATTCGCATGATGGGAGATAAGGTTTCAGCGATCAAAGCAATGAATGAAGCTGGTGTGCCTTGTGTACCTGGTTCTGATGGTGGCTTAGGTGACGATGATGAAACAAATATTCGTATTGCTCGTGAAATAGGTTTCCCACTCATCATCAAAGCATCTGGTGGTGGTGGTGGTCGTGGTATGCGCGAAGTACATAACGAAGCTCACTTATTAAATGCCATTGCATTAACAAAAAGTGAAGCAAAATCATTATTTGGTAATGGCATGGTGTACATGGAGAAATTCCTCACCGATCCTCGCCATATCGAATTCCAAGTATTAGCTGACCAACATGGTAATGCTGTTCATATCGGTGAACGTGATTGCTCAATGCAACGTCGCCATCAAAAAGTAGTAGAAGAAGCGCCTGCGCCAGGTATCACGCCTGAATTACGTGCAAAAATGGGGAAAATCTGTGCTGATGCATGTATCCGTATTGGCTACCGCGGTGCAGGTACATTTGAATTCTTATACCAAGCAGGTGAGTTCTATTTCATCGAAATGAATACGCGAATTCAGGTTGAGCATACTATTTCTGAACAAATTTCAGGCATTGATTTAGTGGCAGAACAAATCAAAATTGCGGCGGGTGAACCTTTGTCGTTTACACAAGATGATATTGTTCTTGATGGCCATTCAATCGAATGTCGTATCAATGCTGAAGATGCTAGAACATTTATGCCAAGTCCAGGTAAGATAACCCACTATCACGCTCCAGGTGGTGTTGGTATTCGTATGGATTCTCATGTCTACAGTGGTTATAGCGTACCGCCAAACTATGACTCAATGATTGGTAAGTTAATCTCTCATGGCCCAACACGCGAATCTGCTATTGCTCGTATGTTAACGGCATTAAGCGAAATTGGCATTGAAGGTATTAAAACTAACGTTGCTCTACAACAAGACATTATGAACGATGCTAATTTCCAAGAAGGTGGGACTAATATCCATTACCTTGAGAAGAAACTAGGTTTATAAGTGGCTTGGATCCAATTCATCTTTGATAGCACACCTGATAAAGCAGAGACCTTATCGGACTTGCTATTAGAATGTGGCTCTAGTGCTGTTACTTTTCAGGATAATGAAGATCAACCGATCTATGAACCTGAAATTGGCACTACACCACTGTGGGCGGCAACCAATGTTATCGCCTTATTTGACGCTGAAACAGATACCGATCTAATCATCCGTATGCTCACTGGCATGCTTGCTCCTGAAACAGTGCCTAAACATCGTATTGAAGCAGTCGAAGATAAAGACTGGGTAAGAGAATGGATGGATAATTTTCACCCTATGTCGTTCGGTGAAAAGTTATGGATTTGCCCAAGTTGGCATACGCCACCACAAAAAAATGCTGTCAATATTATGCTTGATCCCGGTTTAGCATTTGGTACAGGAACACATCCAACAACAGCCCTATGTTTAAACTGGCTTGACCAAGCAGATGTAAAAGACAAAGTTGTGATTGATTATGGTTGCGGTAGTGGCATTCTAGCGATTGCCGCAGCTTTATTAGGTGCAAAGAAAGTCATTGGTGTTGATACCGATCCACAAGCTTTAGAAGCAACACAAGCTAATGCTGAGCGTAATGGTGTCACCATTGATACGTATCTACCTGATGATTGTCCCGATGAAGTCTGTGATTTATTACTTGCCAATATACTTGCAGGTCCCTTGCAGTCACTTTCTGAACGTTTAGCTAACTTAACTAAAGCGGGTGCGCCTATTGTACTGTCAGGAATTTTAGACTCTCAAGCCGACGATGTCAGCCAAAGCTATCAAACATGGTTTGATATGGAGGCCCCTGTATTCAAGGATGAATGGACACGACTTGTTGGTCAGAAACGTTCATGAAAATAGGTCAATATACCCTGCCCAATAATCTGTTCCTAGCACCAATGGCTGGCGTAACGGATCGCCCTTTTCGACAATTATGTCGTCGTTTGGGTGCGGGCATGGTTGTCTCTGAAATGATCACAGCAAATAAGTCATTATGGGCAAGTAAGAAATCATTATTACGTGCCAACCATGATGGTGAACCAGAACCTCGCTCAATACAAATAGCGGGTACCGACCCTGCAATGATGGCAGAAGCAGCCCAACACAATGTTAATCAAGGTGCTCATATTATTGATATTAATATGGGTTGTCCTGCTAAAAAAGTCTGTAATGTCATGGCTGGCTCAGCCTTGTTACAGAACGAAAAACTAGTTTCTGAGATATTAGAATCTGTAGTGAATGCCATTGATGCCCCCGTCACCCTCAAAATCCGTACGGGCTGGGATCATGATAATCGTAATGGTGTAAACATCGCGCGTATTGCTGAACAATCCGGTATTCAAGCATTGGCGGTACATGGGCGCACACGAGCAGATGCTTATCGAGGTGAAGCCGAGTACGACACGATTGCTGAGATTAAATCTGCTATCTCCATTCCTGTGATTGCCAATGGTGATATTTCTAGTCCAGAAAAAGCAAAACAGGTACTTGATTACACCCAAGCTGATGCTGTGATGATTGGTCGCGCCGCACAGGGTAATCCGTGGATCTTTAAACAAATTCACCATTACCTCACTCACGGTGAATATTTAGCAACACCAAAAGTAGCTGAAGTCCGCCAAACATTGATTGACCACTTACATACTTTGTATGAGTTCTATGGTGATTACACGGGCGTTCGCATGGCCCGAAAACACATTGCTTGGTATAGCAAAGGCCTACGTAATGGCAACCCATTCCGCCAGCATATGAACACGCTTGAACTGCCACAACAACAATTAGATTTCACCGAACAGTTTTTTGCAAAGCTGGAACAGGATATGATGGCAGCATGACGGACAAATTAGATAACTCAAATACTGCTTGTTTCAATCTTGGTGTTGCCAAAGAAACTACCCACGCTCCATTAGGTGAGTGTGTTGAAGCGGCATTAAAAGATTATTTTGAACAATTAGATGGCCATACAACTGCCAATCTTTATGACATGTTATTAGCCGAAGTTGAAGCACCATTGCTCAAAGCAACGCTTGAACATACTAACGGCAACCAAAGTCGTGCCGCTGAGATCTTAGGGCTCAACCGCGGTACGCTACGAAAAAAATTAAAAACTTACAGTTTATGATTCGTCTTTTTTGCCAAATCTAGGCAAAAAACACTTCTCATCTTGCTAAATTAAATGAAGAGATCAAAAATGAATAAAGTCCAACGTGCACTATTAAGTGTGTCTGATAAAACCGGCGTATTAGAGCTTGCCCAAGAACTTACACGTTTAGGTGTTGAGTTACTATCAACAGGCGGAACAGCCAAGCTTCTTCAAGATGCTGGGCTTCCGGTAAAAGAAGTATCTGAACATACTGGTTTTCCTGAAATGATGGATGGTCGCATCAAAACGCTACACCCAAAAATTCATGGTGGTCTATTAGCGCGCCGTGGTACTGATGAAGCCATTATGGCAGAGCATGATATTGCGCCTATCGACTTAGTTGTGGTGAATTTATACCCATTCGAAGCAACAATTGCTCGTGATGATTGCACCTTGCCAATGGCGATTGAAAACATTGATATTGGTGGTCCAACGATGTTGCGGGCAGCGGCAAAAAATCATGCTTCTGTAACAGTGCTAATCGATCCTGCTGACTATGGCCGAGTATTAGAACAGCTTGAAAAAACAGGTGCAGTTGATGATGCAACACGTTTTGATCTTGCCGTTAAAACATTTGAACATACGGCTCATTATGATGGTGCGATTGCTAATCACTTAGGCAAAATTACCGAAGCTTATACTGATAATGCTGGTGAAGAAAACTTCCCTCGCACTTTCAATACACAGTTCAATAAAGCTCAAGATATGCGTTATGGTGAAAACCCGCATCAAAAAGCAGCCTTTTACACTGAAGCAGAGCCTGAATCAGGCACAATTAGTTCAGCAGTTCAGGTTCAAGGTAAAGAACTTTCATACAACAATATTGCAGATACGGATGCCGCACTTGAATGTGTCAAAGCATTTCCAGAATCACCTGCCTGTGTCATTGTGAAACATGCTAACCCATGTGGTGTCGCAGTCGCTGATGATTTATTAACAGCATATGATTTAGCCTACCACACAGATACAACATCAGCCTTTGGTGGCATTATCGCCTTTAACCGTGAACTTGATGCTAAAACAGCACAAGCCATTGTTGATCGCCAATTTGTTGAAGTGATTATTGCTCCTTCAATCAGTGATGAAGCAAAAGAAGTGGTGAGTGCTAAAAAGAATGTTCGTCTACTTTGCTGTGGCGAGCTCCCGAGCCAACAAGCTGAAGGTTTAGACTACAAACGTGTAACAGGTGGCTTATTAGTACAAGACCGCGATACAGCTTTAGTCACTCAAGACGAATTAAAAGTAGTCACGAAAAAAGCACCCACAGATGAGCAAATGCAAGATATGTTATTTGCATGGCGTGTGGCTAAGTTTGTTAAATCAAATGCGATTGTCTACGTTAAAAATCAACAAACAGTGGGTATTGGCGCAGGCCAAATGAGCCGTGTAATCAGTAGCCGAATTGCAGGCATTAAAGCAGATGATGCGGGCTTACCAGTACCCGGTGCGGTGATGGCATCTGATGCCTTCTTCCCATTCCGCGATGGTCTAGACCTTGCTGCTGAAGCAGGTATTAGTGCCGTTATTCAACCGGGCGGTTCAATGCGTGATGATGAAGTTATTGCTGCTGCTGATGAACATGGTATTGCCATGGTATTCACTGGCATGCGTCACTTCCGTCACTAACAATTATCTTTAGTTGCTGTGGAACCTAGCCAAGCACTAAGTCAATTTCAATCAATCAATCGCACACGGATAGAGCGGTTGCGAGAGTTAGCACCCCAAAGCCAGCACGCCTTCTTTGACGTGTTGGCTTTGCTATTTCATATCAATGCTGAAGGTTTACCGGCTTATATTAGTTCAGACACGCCGGCAGGTTTTGTTGATTTTCAACCCAGTGATACTGCTATCGATGCTGCTAAAACCATCAACCCACACTTTGACTTTAAACGTAGACCCTTACGACGCTACCCTCTCCAAGGCATTTACTTAATTAATGATGCTGGGAGCATTCAATATCCCAACAATGCCGAGTTTGAACTTTGGCTTGTACATAGTGACTCATCAGGAAAGCTTGATCTTCTACAGCAAAAGTTAACGGCAATTGAAGAGTGGGCTAAGAGCCTAAAGATTACCTTACATACCCGCTTATTATCTGTAGATGCTTTATCTCAAAATAGCTTGTCTGCTGAAGACTTAAATCGCTTTTATCTTAATGGTCTTGTTCTCGCTGGTAGTGCGCCTCTTTGGTGGGTTATTAGCCCTGAACAAGAAGAGTCAAACTATGAACAAGTCGCCCAGTCTCTGACACAGCAACGTTTATTAGGTCATAGCAGTACTCTTGACTTTGGCCCACTGCCAGAAGCCAGTAGCCACGCTTTGTTAGCACACGCATCGTCATTGCTACTATCAGCAATAGAGCAAGGAATAGAGCCGCTTCTAGACCTACTTTATTACCAACACCAACTCTCGACATTTGCTGATATCTCATGGCCATGTAAACAATTGAAACAATTAGTTTACCAAGGGGAAAGAGAGCCCTTATTCCTTGATAGCAGTGTCCTAAAACTAACAAGCCTAATGGCTGACTCATCAATCAGTAATGAGGATCAGTTACTCGCACAACAGTCTCTCTATATTGCATTTAATGAGCGCCTATCAAAACAGATCACTCATGCTCAATTCCCTTGGCGACGAAAGGTTGGCAAACAGCTCATGTCATCATGGCAGTGGCCACAACATATCGCTCAAACACTTGATCAACGGCAAGAATCAACCTATCGACACTGCCTCGCTGAATATGAGCTTGTCAGTAAGCTGCACCTTACCATTAAGAAAAGCATTACTGACTTTGCAAAAAAACACGCCATCGATATTACCGACCAGAACAAACTGCTCCGTCAGAAATATCAGCTTTTTCATGATGTCGCACCTAATGTTATTCCTTACTTACCAAACGAACTATTACCGAATAAAAATAAAGAAGAGGTGTATTTACATCGGTTTAGCACCGAAGGTGAATGGTTAATTAGCGATATGCACCTTGGCTCAGCAAAAGAGCAGGCATTATTTAATGCCCCCTCACTGCTTAATGTCATTACTTGGGCTGTACGTAACCATATTCTCACTCAATCAAATCAATTAAAAATAGCAGATCACACTGAGCAAATATCTGCGAGTGATGTACTCAAACTGGTGCAGCAATTATTACGCAGCCCTTTATCAGCCAAACACCACCCTATTACTGAGGCAAGCTTAGCCAAAGCACCTGAATGCAATCAGCTTATGTTATTTATGAATCTTGAACATCAGGGACCTCAAGATAAATTAACTCAACAAGGTTTAGTTCGTTCTAGTTTGCAGAATGATCCCTTAAACTATGCACTCAAAAAGCAAAACCTTGTTTTCACTGTAGAAGGATTAATTTATTCTAGCTGGGGCCAATGGCACCATTTTTCACACACTGGCAATACCGCCGTCCTTGACATGCTCAATAGCCTTTTACTCTGGCAGCCTCATCAATCACCAGCAGAATTAGTCTTATGCTGGTGCCCATCAGATGCGCATGGCAAAGCCATAGAACGACGCGTTGAAATGCTATACCGAGATGTGATCACTCACTACAAGGCTTATCCAAGCAATGGCAATTACCTTATTTCACTCTCTGAAGCCTATTATCAAATCCAGTGGCAAGCAGGAAGTTGTGACTTTAGCCCTGCGCCAAAAGAGCAAACACTATTAGAGATACTCGGCACTTTCAGAACACAGTTTTCAGCAACAAAGGTTGATACGTATAGCGACTCTTCTGGTTTGTTTAAAACATTATTACGCGTGCAATCACCGAAGCAACTTACCTTATTTCTTACGAAAAAAAAGAACAGTATCACGCTATATCTACTTGATGAACGAGGCACCCTTTTTCAACAAAATTTTGAAGGCCTAAGCGAGTCAACATTAACAAATCACTTCCACCGCTTTCTACACTATGTGAAACAAAAAAATACTATTCAAAACCTTCGTTTTTATCGTCTAACAAAAGCAAGTGATAAAAGCTGGAAAGTTAATGCAATGCCACTCAGCAATATCAGCCAACAAGAATATTTACCTGTCACGGTTGAGATGTCATCCATTGATATTGATGCACATTGCACCATTCATTGCGGGTCAAATAAATTTAGCGGCAAGGCCAATGACCGCTCATTGTTTCAGCAAGTCAACGAACTCGTCATGAACATCCGCAAATCTCATAATCGCTACCCTCTATATATCACCAACTTATCATTTCCTCAGGATGTGAACTATTCGACTTATCACTACATTACCCAGAAACAACGGTTGGAAAATCTATTAAACTAGTAAGAAGCGAGTGATAATGCTTTTGCTTTAGCGACCACTCTTTTATTATATTCACTTCATAGCGTTATTCTCAGAGAAACAAGATGATTAAAGTTGGTATTGTTGGTGGAACAGGTTACACAGGAGTAGAACTATTACGACTACTCTCACAGCACCCTGAAGTATCGTTGCAGGTCATTACATCACGTAGTGAATCAGGCATGCTTGTTAGCGAATTATTTCCTAACCTACGAGGTCATGTTGATCTCGCATTCTCTGAACCTGATGTTGATTTACTCGCGACATGTGACGTTGTGTTCTTCGCAACGCCTCATACTGTTGCAATGGCACTGGTTCCAGAACTTATCGCTCGCAATACCCGCGTTATCGATCTCTCTGCTGACTTCCGTCTTAAAGATGCTCAATTATGGGAACAGTGGTACAACATGCCGCATACAGCCCCTGAGCTACTCGAGCAAGCCATCTATGGCCTGCCTGAAGTGAACCGCGAACAGATTAAGTCGGCACAATTAGTCGCAGCGCCCGGTTGCTACCCAACCGCTACTCAACTTGGCTTTTTACCCTTATTAGAAAATAATATTATTGATCCTCAGCACCTTATTGCTGATGCAAAGTCTGGCGTAAGTGGTGCAGGACGAAAGGCCTCTGTTGGAGCATTATTAGCAGAATCATCTGAAAGCATGAAGGCTTATGCCGTTGCAGGGCATCGTCACTTGCCTGAAATTGAACAAGGTTTAAATTTAGCCAGTTCATCACCCGTTAAGCTAACATTTGTGCCTCATTTGACCCCGATGATTCGTGGTATTCATGCCACACTTTATGGTCGTCTCAATAAAAATATTGATCTACAATCTTTATTTGAACAGCGTTATGCTAACGAACCTTTTGTTGACGTTATGCCGGCAGGTTCTCACCCAGAAACTCGTAGTGTTCGCGGTGCTAATGTATGTCGCATTGCGGTTCACCAGCCTCAAAATAGTGATACCGTTGTTGTGTTATCCGTTATTGATAATTTAGTAAAAGGGGCATCAGGCCAAGCCATTCAAAATATGAATATCATGTTCGGTTTTGAAGAAACATTAGCCATTAATACTGTTGCATTACTGCCTTAATTACTCACTATGTCATCATTAGCTAAACACGTTATCCATCGGCCAAAGCCTTTACGTACTGTCCTATTACTTATCCTTGTTGCTGCCGTCACCTTCACGGCACAATGGTTTGTGCAGCAAAAGCAAGCCGATAAGGTTCAGGAGCACATCCAACACTTAATGGATAAGCAACAACAACAACAAAATGACAATAAAAAGTCGCTTGCATTGGCAAAGCAACACTACGCCCAAAAGCTCGTCCTTGAACGCTCAACAACAGAGCAGTTACAACAACAAATAGTCAAACTACAAGATCAAGTACTCTCTTTGAACAAAGACTTACTCTTTTATCAAACGGTTACGCAAGGTACTGGCTCTAGTAAATTACAAATTCGTGAGCTTTATCTTCGTGCTGATGAAAAGCAAGCCAACCTTGTTCGCTACCGTCTGGCGATTACTCAAGGCAAGAAGATTAAGAATGCCATCACGGGCTCCATTAACATCATCTTAAATGTGGACAATAATGGTACGATAGAACAGCATGCCCTAAAATCACAGCAATTGAACCTTCGTCATGTGCAAGTACTTGAAGGCCAAATAAAAATAACGGACAATCTTAAACCCTTAACAATAGATATTAACCTTATACAAAAGAAAAAAATTGCACTGTCACGGACTTTTGACTGGCTACTCGCGACCAACTAACCAACTCTGAGGTACACCATGTTCAATAAAGACAAACGTAAAAATAAAACAGCTCGATTAGATACGCTTATTGGTCAACACACTCATATCAAAGGTGATATTAGCTTTAGCGGTGGCTTACGTATAGATGGCAGTGTCGCAGGCGACATAAATGCCACTGGCGATACCAAGTCAATGCCAACATTAAGTGAACAAGGTAGCTTGGAAGGTGAAATCAAGGTCCCTAATCTTATTCTTAATGGCACAATTAAAGGCAATGTTTATGCTTCCCAGCATGTTGAGCTTGCAGCCAAAGCCAAGGTTCAAGGCAATGTTTACTATAACCTGCTTGAAATGGCGATGGGATCACAAGTAAATGGACAACTCATTCACATGCCTGAAGACAGTAATACAGTGCTTGATTTAGACCATGAAGTTGTCGATGCTGAAGAGGATAACTTGAGACTGGCTTCCGAATAAAGAAGTCACTCTCCCTACTGATTAGCAATAATCGTAGTGACTCTTTTATAAGCCTGCTCTAGCTCAACGAGATCAGCCGAAGAACCCTTGTTCACACCTTCTTTATGCTGAATGCATAAACTATTTGCTAGTTGATGCATTTTCTCGTTTTCTAGGGCTAGGCTATCAAGCCACTCTTTATCAAAAAGATACTCTTGCCTTGCCCGTTCAACCCAAGATCTCAGGTTCGACTTTCTATAATCAACGAAAACACCTAGTTCATCATTACTCTTTCTCGATAAGAATGCATCTTCAATATGATGAAACCAATACTCCAGCATCACCATTAGTAGTTTTATTTTATTCTCTTTGACTGTTCGTTGTTGGGCGGCACACTTCGTCCATTCTTTATTAGGTACATAAGTCTCTAGCCATAGTGGAATATCGCTCGCCGGCATCGGTCTAGCTATGCCATAACCTTGAGCATTGTGACAGCCTAATAGCAGCAACATGAGGCCATGCTCCGTTGTTTCAACACCTTCTGCAATAACATCTCGGTGGAATGATTCTGCCAAGCCGATCACGCCATCAATAATGGCATAATCACTCGGATCATCTAACATATCTCGAACAAAGCTCTGATCTATTTTGATCGTATTTGCAGGCAAGTTTCTGAGGTGTGTTAAAGATGAATAACCTGTGCCAAAGTCGTCCAAAGCAATGTTCACACCCAAAACATCTCGACACGTTTTAATAACAGCACTTACCGTCTTCAAGTCCCCCAAGGCACTACTTTCCAAAATCTCTAACTGTAAATAGTGTGATGGAATTTCTGGGTATTGCTCTAAAGCATCACTTAAATGTGCAAAGAAGGTATCAGACAGTAAATGGTAGGATGAAACATTAACACTGATCTCTATCGTAATACCGTGTTTCATCCATTCATCAAGCTGCTTTATTGCCTCAGTAATAACCCATTGGCCAATCTCTATTTCTAAATCGCTATCTTCAATGCTAGGTAAAAATTCAAGTGGAGGAATCATGCCTTTTTCAGGATGAATCCAACGTATTAAGGCCTCAGCACCAAATACATCCCCTGTTTTCATGTTCACTTTTGGCTGATAATACAAACAAAGCTCACCCTCTTCAAAGCCCTGTTGTATTTCTTGAGAGCGTGTATTTGTGTTAATCGTTTTCTGATCTTGCTCAGTATTAAAGAAATGATAGCGATTCTTACCCGCTAATTTTGCTTGATACATGGCTTGGTCAGCATGTCTAAGCAAGGTATCAATATCACCTTCATCTAGAGGGTAGAAAGTAATGCCACTTGAAGCGCCAATATCAACCGTCAGATCATCAATCACATAAGGTTGAGCAAGCGCTTGATGTAACCGTTTGAGCATCTGCCCACAATGGGAAAATGAACTTATATCTCCTAATAACAGAGCAAACTCGTCGCCACCCTGACGAGACACTGTATCTTCTTCTCGAATATTCGCTCGAATTCGTTGTGCCACTTCGATGAGTAGCTGATCTCCCACTTCATGACCATAACTATCATTAACAGGCTTAAAGTTATCTAGG
>JAQRMU010000029.1 GCA_028598975.1 Gammaproteobacteria bacterium
GAATCCATACGGTTTGGACCGGCTTGGCTAATGCGAACGCCGTCGATCAAGACATTGACGCGGTCACCAAAAAGCCCACGGTATTGAGCAATACTGGTAAGTGGACCATTGCTATTAATGTTGGCACCGGGGAGACGTTTGATCATATCGCCTGTATCAGGTGTTGCAATAGAGAGTGGTGGGATTGCATAGGGTGTCGATTCGCCTGAAACACCTTCAACAGCAAGGGTGGGAAGGCTAATATGTTCAGCATGAACGGGTGCATTCAATCCCATCATTAATAATGGTAACGGTAGTAGTTTAAAATATTGCACAATTCACTCCTTAAAATAGTTGCGAGGTATTTTAAGAGCTTTAATGACAATAAAACTGTGTTCTATAGTTGGTATATGTGTGAAATGACACAATTTGATTTTTAAATCATCTGTTACTGTGCCACTATTTAGCATCAACAATGTAAGGTTTCTTTAATGATCGACGGTTTTACAAGTTCATACATCACTGCTTTTCTGCTTGGTTTGTTCAGTACAGTTCACTGTATTGCTATGTGTGGTTCAGTGATTGGAGCTTTAACATTAAGCTTGCCGGTAGAAGTGCGAGAAAGTCAGCGTAAGATGTTCCCTTATGTGCTTAATTATAATTTAGGCCGTTTATTAAGCTATGGTGTTGCCGGTGCCATCGTTGGGTTGATAAGCTCGCCATTAGCAGCATTTGATGGGCACACGGTATTACGTTATTTATCTGTTTTTGTGATGATTTCAATGGGACTTTATCTGGCGGGTTGGTTTCCTAAATTTGCTCGAATGGAACGTTTAGGTGGGCCTATCTGGAAGTTATTGCAGCCAATTGGTCAAAAGTTATTACCGGTTAAAACACATTCTCAAGCTTTCTCTTTAGGTATGGTTTGGGGCTGGCTACCTTGTGGCTTGGTCTATGCGGGTTTAGCAGTGGCGGCTACGGCTGGAGACCCAGTCAATGGTGCATTAGTTATGTTGGCTTTTGGTGTTGGAACATTACCTGCTGTTATGGGCGCTGGTTTGTTTACAGGCTTTTTAGCATCAATGGCAAGAATAAAACATTTAAGACAAATTGCCGGTGTGTCTATTATTGTAATGGCACTTGCTACCGCTTTTTGGCCAATGGATCATAGTGGTGGGCATGATCATTCCGTGAATCATATACACCCTGTCGATCATTCAACAATGGATATGGAGTGAGCTAATGACGAATATATTAGGGACTTCTCCTCAAATTACTCACATTTTACGTACACTGCCAATGATTACTGCCAGTGATGCGAGTGTATTGATTTATGGAGAAACGGGGACAGGGAAAGAGTTACTTGCCCAAGCACTTCATTCTGAAAGCGGCCGTAAGGACAAGCCATTAGTGACGATTAATTGTCCTTCTTTACAAGCAGAGGGTATTGAAGTTGATTTATTTGGTCGCTGTAATACTGAGGGTGAGATTGAACATCAAGGTCGTTTATTGGCCGCAGATGGTGGAACTGTATTTCTTGATGAAGTGAATGCCTTACCTCTTTCTGTTCAGGCTAAAGTATTACGGTTTTTAGAAGTGGGAGAGTGCCAGTTACAAGGTAGCCATAAACTCCATATGGCGAATGTTCGAATTTTGGCTGCAACAAGTACAAATTTACAGGAAGAAGTAGCAGCAGGACGTTTCCGAGCGGATTTGTTTTATCGTTTGCAGGTTGTACCGATTACAATGCCAGCCTTGAAAGAGCGAAGTGAAGATATTGCTCTTTTATTACGTCATTTTGGTCGTGAGTTTGCAGGTACAAATGCCGTAGTGCGTTATTCAAAAGAGGCTGAACACTGTTTGTTTACTTATGCTTGGCCCGGTAATATTCGAGAGCTACTTAATTTTTGTCAGCGTATGGCGTTGTTAAACCCTGGCAAATTATTACATGCTGAAAACCTACCCCTTGAAATGATGCCTGAAGTTGCTGCCAATGAGCACCTATTTACACTACCACCAACAGGGATTAAATTAGCCCAAGTTGAATTAGACTTAATTGAACAAGCATTAGAAATGGCGGCAGGTAACCGCTCACGGGCGGCGCGTTTATTAGGTATTAGTCGCGATACGCTACTATATCGAATGCAGAAATACTCTTTATGATTTTCAGTTTGAACCTGCGATAATAAGCCATAATTATTACCACTTAAGGTTTGCCATGAAACAATATCTTGATCTATGTAATCGAATTATCGACCAAGGACATTGGATAGAAAACAAGCGTACTGGCAAACGATGCCTAACCGTTATTAATGCTGATTTGAACTATGATGTTGGCAACAATCAGTTTCCCTTAATCACTACTAGAAAAAGCTATTGGAAGTCAGCCATTGCTGAAATTCTTGGCTATATTCGTGGCTATGATAATGCCGCCGACTTTCGAGCACTTGGTACGAAGACATGGGATGCGAATGCTAACGACAATGAACAATGGCTAAATAATCCTCACCGCAAAGGGCCTGACGATATGGGCCGCGTTTATGGTATTCAAGGTCGTTCATGGGCGAAACCTGATGGTGGGCATTTAGATCAATTGCGTAAACTGGTAGATAATTTGTCACAAGGCATTGATGACCGTGGTGAAATCTTAAGCTTTTATAATCCGGGTGAGTTTCATATGGGGTGTTTACGACCATGTATGCATACCCATACTTTTTCATTATTAGGTGACACGCTTTATTTAACCTCATACCAACGTTCTTGTGATGTGCCGCTTGGCTTGAACTTTAACCAAGTTCAAGTATTTACCTTACTAGCATTGATTGCTCAGATTACGGGAAATAAAGCAGGTATGGCTTATCACAAAATCATTAATGCCCATATTTATGAAGATCAGCTTGAGTTAATGCGCGATGTACAGGTGAAGCGTGAGCCATTTCCTTCGCCACAATTAATCATCAACCCTGATATTAAATCATTAGAAGATCTTGAAACATGGGTGACGATGGATGATTTTGAGGTTGTAGGCTATCAAAGCCATGAGGCAATTAAATATCCATTCTCAGTTTAGAAACCTTAATGTTTTGGTAATAATTATCCGGTGTAATAGGCGCTAATATCTAGCAAGAGAGGAGCGAAATATGACAAATTCAACGTCACAACAATTAACAAGCTATCCAGTATGGGATAAAACGGTGCGAATTTTTCACTGGCTTAATGTGATGTGCATATTGGGGTTAATTGCCATTGGAGTGGTGATTTTAAATGCCAAAGCACTAGGTATTCCGAGTGATGGCAAGATCTTGCTGAAAACAGTACATGTTTATATTGGGTATATATTTGTTCTAAACTTAACATGGCGAATTATCTGGGGATTTATCGGTAGTAGATATGCTCGTTGGTCAGCCATTTTACCCTTTGGATCGGGTTATAAAGCTCAATTATCAGCGATGGTAACAGGCGCTAAATCGGGCAAGCCCGTGGGCTTTTTAGGTCATAATCCTATTGCACGCTTAATGGTTGCTTTGCTGTTTCTATTATTAAGTGTGCAAGCCATTACCGGTTTGGTTTTGGCGGGCACAGATGTGTATATGCCGCCTTTTGGTAATACGATAAAAGAATGGGTTGCCGTTGATAGCTCGACGGTAGATAGTGTTAAACCCTACTCAAAAGAAGGGGTTGATGATGCCTCATATAAAGAAATGCGCGCATTTAGAAAGCCATTTATCACCACGCACTATTATGTTTTTTATGTATTGTTAGCCGCGATATTACTGCATCTATTAGCTGTGGTTATGACGGAATTGAAAGAGCGTAATGGCCTAGTTTCAGCAATGTTCACGGGTAAAAAAGTGTTTGCAGAAAAGCCATTTGATGCCGACTAGATTTGACCTGTTTCAGCAAAAGAAACCGTTTCATTATCACCAACAATGACGTGATCAAGAACACGAATGTCAACGAGCGCTAATGCTGATTTGAGCCGTTGAGTAATAGCATGGTCAGCTTGGCTTGGTTCGGCAATGCCCGATGGATGGTTATGGGCAAAGATGACCGCCGCTGCATTATGTTTTAAAGCGCGCTTAACCACTTCTCTTGGGTAGACACTGGCACCATCGATTGTGCCGGAAAAGAGCTCATCAAATGAAATCATGCGATGTTTGGTATCAAGAAATAAGCAGGCAAATACTTCATAGGGATAGGCGCGTAGACGATGTTGTAAATACTGTTTTGTTGTCGCAGCATCAGTGAGGGCATCGCCTCGGGATAATGTAGATTCAAGGTGGCGCTTGCTCATTTCTAACACGGCTTGGAGCTGAGTATATTTGGCAGGGCCAAGACCATGCTCTTGGCAAAAGTGCGTTTGATCAGCCTCAAGTAAGGCTCGTAAGCTACCAAAACGGGATAATAGTTGTCGTGCCAGTTCTACAGCAGAAAGCCCTGTGACACCGGTGCGTAAAAAAATGGCTAGCAGTTCTGCATCAGATAATGCATGTGCACCGCGTTGTAATAGTTTTTCTCTAGGCCTTTCATCTGCCGGCCAGTCCTTAATTGTCATTCATCTATTCCTTTAGATTTGAATTACGTAATTAATATACCCAAAACACTTCAATCTGCCCATTTTTTATTTAGTCATCCCAGCATGTTTTTTATTACCGTCATCCCAGCATGCTTTTAGCTGGGATCTACTTAATACACTAGATCCTCGATAAAAACACTCGAGGATGACAAGGACGTAAGAGCTGCAGTTTCATTTATCACGGGTATATACTGTTTTTAATAAAAACAATCACTTATTTTTGAGTTAAGTGTCTAAAAATAGTATTCTAGTCGGTCTTAATTTTTATGATTTTAATGTTGAATGGCCGGTAAACTTTATATAAAGACATTTGGTTGTCAGATGAATGAATATGATTCATCAAAAATGGTAGACGTACTTGCGCAGTCCCACCAATTGGAAGTAACAGATATTGCTGAAGAAGCTGACGTGTTATTGCTGAATACGTGTTCGATTCGTGAGAAAGCACAAGAAAAAGTGTTTCATCAATTGGGTCGTTGGAAAAAATGGAAAGACGATAAGCCTGAGCTCATTATTGGTGTGGGTGGTTGTGTTGCCAGTCAAGAGGGTGATGCTATTCGTCGTCGTGCACCCTATGTTGATGTGATTTTTGGCCCGCAAACCTTGCATCGTTTACCTGAAATGATTAGTGATGTTAAGAAAAGTCATAAACCTCGCATTGATATTACGTTTCCTGAAATAGAAAAGTTCGATAATTTACCTGAAGCGAAAGCAGATGGGCCATCAGCTTTTGTATCTATAATGGAAGGGTGTAGTAAGTACTGTACTTTTTGTGTTGTGCCTTATACCCGAGGTGAAGAAGTCAGTCGCCCCGTTGATAAAGTGCTGATTGAGATTCGAGCATTAGCGGCACAAGGTGTGCGTGAAATAAACCTTCTAGGTCAAAATGTAAATGCATACCAAGGTGATATGGATGATGGCGATACAGCTGACTTGGCTTTATTAATTCATTATGTTGCCGCGATTGAGGGCATTGACCGTATTCGTTTTACAACGTCTCACCCCGTTGAGTTCTCAGATAGTTTAATTGAAGCTTTTGCTGACGTACCTGAGCTAGTAAATCATATTCATTTGCCAATTCAGTCTGGCGCAGATCGTATTTTAGCTATGATGAAGCGTGGTCATACTGCAATAGAATACAAAGCGAAGCTTCGTCAACTTCAAAAAGTACGACCTGATATCAGTTTATCGAGCGACTTTATTATTGGCTTTCCTGATGAAAGTGATGCTGATTTTCAAGCTACATTTGATTTAGTTAAGGAGATGAATTTTGATCACTCCTTTAGTTTTATTTATAGCGCGCGTCCGGGCACACCTGCGGCAGCATTTGTTGACTCAGTTTCTGATGATGTCAAGAAGAATCGTTTGAAGCTTATTCAAGAGCAATTACTTGAGCAAGAAGCAGCTCATAGTCAAGCCATGCTAGGTACAATACAACGAATTTTGGTTGAGCGTATTGCCGAGCGTGTTGAAGGTGAAATTAAAGGACGTACTGAGAATAATCGCTCAGTTGTTTTTGCTGGTGATAGTGCGTTGATAGGGAAGTTTGTCGATGTTGCCATTACTGAAGCGTATAGCAATTCACTGCGTGGTGAGTTACTTGCTGATAGCGTTATTCTATAGAGACCCCTCATTTTGACAAAAGAAAAACCTTCATTGGACAGTATTAGTTTTGAATTAAGTCCTGCAGACAATCCCCGTTTAGCGAACCTTTGTGGTCATCTTGATGAACATTTAAGAATGATGGAACGTGGGTTTGGTGTTGAAATCAACAACCGAGGCGTTAAATTCCAGATTATTGGTAAAGCTGAATTATTAGCAAAAGTTCAAGAAGTCATTCATGAGCTTTATGCTGAAACAGCGCAAACGGTATTAGTGCCTGAACAAGTGCATATGGCCGTTCGCCAAGCAGATGGTGAGGAAACATTTGCACCTGCTGAACAACAGGAAGTTGTGATTAAAACAAAACGTGGCTTAGTGAAAGCGCGAGGTCAAAATCAACAAGACTATCTGCGCAAGGCAATGACCTATGATGTTAATTTTGGTATTGGCCCTGCCGGAACGGGTAAAACATACCTTGCGGTAGCGTGTGCTGTTGAAGCCTTAGAGCGTGATTTTGTTCGTCGCATATTATTGGTGAGACCTGCGGTTGAAGCCGGTGAGAAATTAGGTTTCTTGCCGGGTGATTTAAGTCAAAAAGTCGATCCTTATTTACGTCCTCTTTATGATGCATTGTATGAAATGCTTGGTTTTGAGCGAGTAGCAAAACTGATTGAACGCAATGTGATTGAAGTTGCACCACTTGCTTATATGCGCGGTCGTACATTAAATGAATCTTTTATTATTTTGGATGAAGCGCAAAATACGACAAAAGAACAGATGAAGATGTTTTTGACTCGTATGGGCTATAACTCGACAGCGATGATTACTGGTGATATTACTCAAATTGATTTACCAAATGCTCAAGCATCAGGTTTGCGCCATGCCATTGAAGTATTAAAAGATGTTGAAGGTATTGGTTTCACTTTCTTTCAAGCGAAAGATGTTGTGCGTCATGCCCTCGTTCAGAAAGTGATTTTGGCTTATGAACAATCAGAGCGGGCACCAAGTTAATGCCTGTTATTGTTGATGTGCAAATTGCATGTGATGGTGATGTGCCTAATAACGAGCAATTCCAACAATGGGTTGAAGCGGCATTACAAGCAGTAGATGAAGCATGTGAATTAAGCATTCGCTTAGTTGAAAGTGAAGAAAGTGCCGAACTAAATTCAAGCTATCGCGGTAAAATAGGCTCGACGAATGTGCTGTCATTTCCTTTTGATTCTCCAGTTCCTATGGAACCTCGCTTATTGGGCGACCTAATTATATGCAGACCTAAGGTCGAAGCAGAAGCAAAAGAACAAGGTAAATTACTTCATCATCATTGGGCTCATTTAGTGGTACATGGCTGTCTACATTTGTTAGGCTATGATCATATTGAAGATGATGAGGCAGAGGTCATGGAAGAGCTCGAAAAACAAGTTCTGCAGACTTTAGACATTGATAACCCGTATCAAGAAGAGATGCAATCATGAGTGAAGGGCGACTGAGTAATTCAAAAAGCAGTTTGACTTGGGTTCAACGTCTAGGACAAGGGCTTCTTGAGCCACAAGATCAAGAGCAGCTAATTGAGCTACTTCGGAGTGCGGCTGAACGCCACATTATTGATGCTGAAGCGTTATCAATTGTCGAGGGTGCAATCAGTGTGTCACAAATGCAGGCTCGCGATGTGATGATCCCTCGCTCACAAGTCGTGATGGTGTCTCGTGATGCACCAGCGGAAGAAACTTTGAAATTGATTACCGAAATGGCTCATTCTCGTTATCCTGTTATTGATGATGACAGAGATGATGTCATTGGTATTTTACTGGCAAAGGATTTATTAGCAGCAGTTGTTTCTGCAGATAAGTTTGAGTTTGATCTTAAAGAAATCATGCGTCCAGCTGTATTTATCCCTGAAAGCAAACGTTTGAATGTATTGCTACGAGAGTTTCGTGCTCGTCGAAATCATATGGCGATTGTGGTGGATGAATATGGTGGCGTTGCTGGCATGGTCACTATCGAAAATGTACTTGAACAAATTGTTGGTGAGATTGAGGATGAACATGATATCGATGATGATGCGCCGATTTTAAAGCATGATGATTCAACGTTCAGGATTAAGGCATTAACGACGGTAGAAGACTTTAATGATTACTTTTCTACCAATTGGGATGACGATGACTTTGACACTGTCGGTGGCTTTGTAATGAACAACTTTGGTCACTTACCTGCACGAGATGAGCATGTGATGATCGGTAACTTTAAATTTACGGTTATGAGAGCGGATAATAGACGTATTCATTTATTAGAAATGACGGTATTAGATAAAGATGTTCAACAGTTAGCCGGTGAAAGCTAAAAAGTCAGTATTGAAGTGATGCTTGGAACTATAAGTCATGTTTAAGCAGCCTTGGTCTGGTAACGTTATTGCCTTGATAGCGGGCGGTTTGTTGCCGTTGTCTTTTTCTCCTTTTCACTATTATCCCGTGGCGGTGCTGAGTTTAGCGTTATTGTTTTCAGTGTGGAACAATATAACTGCAAAGCAAGCGGCATTGAGGGGTTTCCTCTTTGGCATTGGTATGTTCGGCGTCGGGATCTCATGGATCTATGTTGCTATTCATGACTTTGGTCAAGCAAATATGGCGCTAGCAGGATTGTTAACGGCACTGTTTGTGAGTTTTATGGCCTCTTATTTAGCGGTTCTTGGCTGGGGCATAAACCGTTTATCAAAAGGGAATTTAACCGCCTTTGATACGGTGCTGTTATTGCCCGTTGCGTGGTTGTTTTTCGAATGGTTTAAAGGTTGGTTCTTAACAGGCTTGCCATGGTTGGAGGTGGGGGCAGGACAGATTGATGGTCCTCTCAGCGGTTATACACCCGTTATTAGTGTTTTAGGTGTGTCGTTACTGACAGCGATCTCTGCGGGCTTGTTAGTTATTGTGTGGCAGAAGCGGCAGTGGTGGCCAATCTTTGCTTTTACGCTAATATGGGCTGGTGGCAGTCTATTGAAATCTCAGCAGTGGACATACCCTGTTGATGATGAGATTCAGGTCAGTGTGATTCAAGGTAATATTCCTCAGGCAATGAAGTGGGATCCTGAGCAACTATTTAAAACATTGGCTTTATATCAAGCAAGAACAGAAGAAAACTGGGACAGTGATCTAATTATCTGGCCAGAAAATGCGGTTACTGTCTTTCATCATCAAGCGAAAGAGTTTTTTCTTGACCCGTTGGCAATAGTGGCCCAAGAAAATGAGACGGAATTAGTGTTGGGCTTGCCGGTGTTAGATCAGGAAACAGGACATTATTACAACAGTATGATGACGCTTGGCGAGCAAGAAGCATTCTACTACAAGAGTCACTTAGTGCCTTTTGGTGATTATATTCCGTTGGAATGGTTGCGGGGATTAATTAAGTTTTTTGATTTGCCAATGTCGGCATTTCGCCCAGGGCCTGTTTCGACAAGCTTACTTACTATTGCTGGTCAGCCTATTGGCTTGTCAATTTGTTATGAAGATACATTCTCAACAGAGATCTTACGCGGACTGCCAAAAGCAACGGTCTTGATTAATGCTACTAATAATTCATGGTACGGCGACTCTTTTGCCCCGCACCAGCATTTACAGATTTCTCAGAATCGCGCTTTAGAAATGGGGCGTCCGCTTGTTCGTTCAACAACAAATGGTATTTCTGCGCTCATCGATTCCAAAGGTGGTTTACGCAAGCAAACAGCTCAGTTTGAAGAGGCTGTTATGACGGGCCATATTCAGCCACGACAAGGAAAAACACCATATGTAAATTGGGGACAGACACCTTTGTTGTTATTGTCTCTGTTCATGTTGGTGGTGTGGGCGTATTATCGGCGAATCAATAAAGATAATCAGGCGGATTAATGCAGTTTTTAACCATACAGCGCATCCTTGGTATTTTATTAGGGCTATTTAGTTTTACGCTACTGCCCCCGATTGCCGTTTCACTGTATTACCAAGATGGTTCAACACAGGCATTTATTGATGCTTTCTTGCTTCTCCTTCTTGCAGGTATTGCCTTTTGGTTCCCTGTACGTAAACACCGTAAAGAGTTAAAAATTCGCGATGGGTTCCTTGTTGTTGTCATGTTTTGGGTGACATTGGGTATATCAGGAGCTGTGCCTTTTTATATGACACAAGTGCCAGCTATGTCATTTACGGATGCTGTTTTTGAGTCTATGTCTGGCCTTACAACAACGGGGGCAACAGTATTAACAGGATTGGATGACCTGCCGAAAGCGGTATTATTTTATCGTCAATTTCTACAATGGCTTGGCGGAATGGGGATTGTGGTTTTGGCCGTTGCGATCTTGCCGCTACTTGGGATCGGAGGAATGCAGCTTTATCGTGCTGAAACACCTGGCCCGATGAAGGACTCTAAGCTAACACCCCGTATTACTGAGACAGCCAAAGCGCTTTGGTATATCTATTTAACATTAACGGTGTCATGCGCTGTGGCATTTCATTGGGCAGGAATGACATGGTTTGATGCAATAGGTCATAGTTTTTCAACAGTAGCTATAGGTGGTTTTTCTACCCATGATGCCAGTATGGGCTTTTTTGATAGCGCTACGATTGAAATGATTACCGTTGTTTTCATGCTATTGGCAGGAATGAACTTTTCGCTGCATTTCTTGGCATGGCGACATCGTTCTACAAAGCACTATTTTGCAGATTCTGAATTGCGTGTTTATTTATGGATTCTGGCTATTATTTCTGTTGTCACATCAACGTACCTTTATTTTACTCATACCTTTGAAACACCTTGGACAGCAATTCATCAAGGTATATTTCAAGCGGTATCAATTGGTACAACAACAGGGTTTACCACAACCGACTATTCTTTATGGCCGGGATTTTTACCGATCTTATTATTAATGGCAAGTTATATCGGGGGCTGTGCAGGATCAACGGGGGGCGGGATTAAAGTGATTCGTGTTATGTTGCTCTTTAAGCAGGGGTATCGTGAAGTGTTACGCTTAATTCACCCGAATGCCATTTTTGCAATTAAAGTGAATAATAAAGCCTTGCCTCCTAAAGTCGTCGGGGCTGTATGGGGCTTTTTTGCTCTCTATATTTTCTGTTTCAGTATTATGCATTTGTTCTTAATGGCGACGGGGCTGGATATCGTGACATCTTTTTCGGCGGTAACAGCATGTCTAAATAACCTAGGGCCAGGCTTAGGTGAAGTGGGTGCTAACTACGGTGATATTAATTCGCCATCAAAGTGGGTATTATGCGTGGCGATGTTGTTAGGTCGATTAGAAATTTTTACCTTATTAGTTGTTTTGACACCGGCATTTTGGCAACGCTAAGCTGTGACTTTACAATCAAAGTGGGATCATATTTATAGTCAGAAAACTGCGGAGCCAACGGCTTCTTTAGTTTTAACTGAAAATAAACACTTACTTCCTTCACAAGGGAGCGCATTAGACTTGGCCTGTGGTCAAGGTGGTAATGCTCGGTTATTGGCTGGGGCTGGCTTAGATGTTTTAGCGTGGGACCTTTCACCGGTTGCGATTAAGCAGTTGCGTGACTTCACTGCATTAAATGCTTTATCAATTGATGCGCAAGTGCATGATGTACTTGAGTTTCCCCCTAAGGCGAATAGTCTTGATGTGCTGGTGGTCAGTTTTTTTCTTGATCGGAGTCTATGTCCTAAATTAATAGATGCGGTAAAGCCCGGTGGTTTAATGTTTTATCAAACGTATTGTCAAGAAAAGGTAAATGAGCAAGGGCCTAAAAATCCTGAGTTTTTATTGGCAGATAATGAGCTGTTAGCATTGTTTTCTTCAATGAAAGTACGTGTTTATCGGGAAGAATCCTTATTGGGAAACCAGCAGAAAGGGTGGCGAAACCAAGCATTATTAGTAACAGAGAAGGGATTGACCTAGTATTATTGAAGCGAATAGTAAATAAAAACTTGCTGTTATAGGGATTGATCAGTAAAATTGCACGGTTCTAAAGCCCTGAATTTATTTTTATGTGGGCTAATATATTTTTAAAACACATTAACGAGAATAGATATGAAAGCGGATATCCATCCAGAATACAGCGAGATCGATGTTACTTGTAGCTGTGGTAACACTTTTAAAACACGTTCAACTCGCACATCAGAGTTAAAGTTGGATGTATGTGCAGAATGTCACCCGTTCTACACAGGCAAGCAAAAAATGCTTGATACTGCTGGTCGTGTTGATAAATTCCGTCAAAAATACGGAAAATAATTCGACAGACCTTATCAGTAGGTCAAAACTGAATATGATAAAAAACGTATATGTATTTATAAATATAGTGCGTGAGAAATTTCAAAGCCTCTGCTTTTTAGCAGGGGCTTTGTTGTTTTTAAATTTAACAGCTTGCGCTCAGAACCCAGTAAGTGGTGACCATGACTTTGTCATGATGAGTGAAGATCGTGAAATTGCTCAGGGTCGAACAAACCATCCCAAAATCATTGCTCAATATGGCCGTTATGATGATGAAATGCTACAAGCTTATGTTCAATCGGTTGGTGATAAATTAGCTGTAGTGAGCCATAGGCAAAATTTAATCTACCGTTTTACGGTATTGGATTCCCCCGTCATTAATGCCTTCGCTCTTCCTGGGGGCTATATTTATATTACACGAGGCCTGATGGCCTATTTAAACTCTGAAGCTGAGTTGGCTGCAGTATTAGGCCATGAAATTGGTCATGTCACTGCTCGGCATGGCATTCGTCAGCAGAGCGCTTCTCAAGCCGCAGGTCTTGGTTATTTATTAGGTTCAATATTTTTTCCTGAGTTGCAAGGTGGGGCATCGCAGAACTTGTTTAAGTTGATGAGCGGTGCATTACTGAGTGGTTATGGTCGTGAGCATGAGTTAGAGTCAGATGGTCTTGGTGCAGAATACCTTGCTAGGGCAGGTTATGAGCCTAAAGCCATGATTGATGTAATCCGTGTTTTAAAGGACCAAGAAACATTCTCAGCTGCCGAGGCTAAAAAGCAAGGAAGGGAGTCTCAAGGGTATCATGGCTTATTTGCTTCCCATCCAGATAATGATACGCGTTTGCATGAAGTGGTTGCGACAGCTGATCAGTTCTCTGTTGGTCGACAAGGAAAGGTATTACGTAAAGAATATCTAGATCACATTAATGGCTTAGTATTTGGTGATAGTGAAGAACAGGGAATTCGCTCTGGCCGTCATTTTTATCATTTATCGATGAGTTTTGCGATTGATTTTCCTATTGCTTGGCAGATATCGAATAAACCAGATAGAGTGCAGGCAGTATCTGTAGGCGGTCAAGCATTTATTGATATGCAGGCGACGGATATTAACCGTAAGATTTCAGCAAAAGAATTTATTAGGCAACGGTTGAAACTGACAGATCTAAATGCTGGCAAACTGATTAATGTAAATGGTTTAGAGGGATATACGGGCTTGACAACCATTCAAGATAAACCTGCTCGGATAGCCGTTATTTATTTTGGAAATAGAGCGTTTATATTTTTTTCTAGTGTGAAAAAAAGTGAGGATTTTGAGCAGTTTGATGTTGATTTCTTGAGCACAATAAGAAGTTTCCATAAGTTGCAAGCTAATGAGAAACACCTTGCTAAAGCCTTAAGTTTAGACGTTATAAAAGTAAAAAAACGTGATAACTATGCAGGATGGGCAAGAAAGTCACCTATTAGCAATAGTCCTTTATTGCAATTGAAGTTACTGAATGGACATTATCCTGATGGCAGCTTGTCGGCTGGTATGCTTGCAAAACGAGTAAAGTAAACTTTCTTGTTGGGTTGTTAATAATTTACGGCTAGAACAGCTCTTCATTAGGCTCTAAATCTTGATCTGATGAGTCTAGCTCAATATGAACTGGTGGTGATATTTTTGTTGGTACATACTGTTCTCGGAATGTTTCTGAAATGACTTTTTGGGTATCAGGGCCTGCCAATAAGCCTGTTTCAGGATCAATTTGAACGGTGATCATGTCAACGGGTTGCTGTAATGGCTCTTCAGGAACATCATCCAATGCTACTTTCATAAAATCAATCCACATTGGTAATGCCGCTCTCCCACCTGTTTCGTATCGCCCTAGTGTTTTAGGAGCATCAAAACCAACCCAGCTAATAGCAACTAACTCAGGGTGGAAGCCATTAAACCACGCATCAATTTGATCATTTGTAGTGCCTGTTTTTCCTGCAAGGTCATGACGACCGAGCGACATAGCCTTACGTCCTGTGCCATAACGAACAACATCTCGTAATAAACTGTTCATAATGAAGTTATTTTGGGCGGTCATAATACGTTCGGCAGGCCTTAGTGCTAATGTTCTATTTTCTTCAGGTTCAGAGATGGTGAGAGCTGCGCAAGTTTCACAGACGGTTAATGGTTCTGCCTGCATAATAATGTCACCATCAGCATTTTCAATTCGTTGAATAATGTAGGGTTCAACACGATAGCCCCCGTTAGCTAACGACGAATAAGCGCGAGCCATATCCCAAGGTGCTGCACTGCCACTTCCAAGGGCTAGAGAAAGGCTTTTAGGCATTTGTGTTGTATCGAAACCAAACTTTTTTGCATAATCGATGACGTAGCCAGCACCAATGTCACGAAGGATTCTAATTGACACTAAGTTTCGAGATTTAGTTAATGCGACTCGTAAACGCGTTGGGCCGAAGAACTTTCCACTGTAATTTTCAGGTCGCCATACATTCTCATCAGAAGGGTTATCAAATACAACAGGAGCATCATTAA
The DNA here is from genome assembly GCA_028598975.1 of Gammaproteobacteria bacterium. GTDB lineage: Bacteria > Pseudomonadota > Gammaproteobacteria > Nitrosococcales > Methylophagaceae. Next base: position 14,896 of record JAQRMU010000029.1, read on the forward strand.
TAATACTTGCTGCTGTGTAACCTTTATCTAGAGCTGCAGAATAAATAAAGGGTTTAAAACCTGATCCTGGTTGACGGCGAGACTGAGTAACACGGTTGAATTTGTTTTGGAAATATTCAAACCCACCATTTAGGGCTGTTACAGCACCATCAAAAGGTGAGACAGAAATTAAGGCTCCTTCTGCTTCAGGAAGCTGTGTTAATTGCCAGTTCTCTTGTTCGTCCTGATGTAGCTGGACAATGTCGCCAACAGAAAGTACATCAGTAATTTTGGTAACAGCTTTGCCACGACGATTTGTATTGAGTTGTTTCCGTGCCCATTTTAATGATGCAAGCGGAAGATCAATAATTTCATTATCTTTGATATAGAGATGAGCAAGCTCTTCGTCGATTGAAATGACAATGGCAGGGTGAAGAGGGCCGATATTGCTAAAACTTGATAATATCTGCTTAAAGTCCTCATTCTTCATCCCTTCTTCGAGGACTGTCGTATTTTGAGCACCGCGGTAACCGTGGCGTTTATCATAGGAAATTAAGGCTGACTGCAAAGCAGTGTTTGCCGCCTTTTGATGCTTAGCTCTAATCGTTGTGTAAACATTTAAGCCCATATTATAGGCCTCATCGCCATATTGTTCGATGAGTTGGGTGCGAACCATTTCGGCAATGTAAGGGGCGTATACTTCTACATTGCGATTATGATAGCTTGCAGTGATTGGTGCTTGAATAGCTGTTTGGTAATCTTGTTGGCTGATGTGTCCGACTTGCCACATCCGACGAAGTACATAATTACGGCGTAACTGTGCCCTGTCAGGGTTTGCAACAGGATTGAATTTAGAGGGGGCTTTAGGCAAGCCTGCAATCATTGCAAACTGAGGTAGCGTTAATTCTGCCAATGTTTTTCCGTAGTAGACCTTAGCTGCTGCACCGATACCATACGCTCGATTACCTAAGTAAATTTTATTTAGGTAGAGGGTTAGAATTTCTTCTTTAGTGAGTTTTTGCTCTATTTGAAGGGCGAGTATTATTTCTTTGAGCTTACGTAAGTATGTTTTTTCACGACTTAAAAAGAAGTTTCGTGCCACCTGCATTGTAATCGTGCTACCTCCTTGTGCTTTAACACCCGTTGTAGCAAGAGAGTATACCGCCCGTAAGATGCCATGATAGTCAACCCCAGGATGCTCAAAGAACCGGTCGTCTTCTGATGCTAATATTGCTTGGATTAAATAAGGTGGTATTTCATTATAGTTAACGGGAATGCGTCGCTTTTCACCAAACTCTGCGATTAATTGGTTTTCAGCACTAAAGATTCTTAAAGGAACTTGGAACTGTGTTTCCTTTAAACTTGCTGTGTCAGGTAGTTTCGGGGCGAGAAGGTAATAAATAGTGGCAATTGCAATAGCAAGAAAGACGCTACAAAGTAAGGCGAAGTTAAATAACTTGCGTAGAAAAGCGAACATAGAAAGTCTTCAATTTGGGGGACAAAGAAACAATGCTACCCAGTATATATAATAGGTGGTTTTACACAACCGAAAATCAACTAGAAATAGGGCATGAAAGATGAAAAGTGTGAATTTGTTCTGTTTTATGATGTAAATCACAGTGGGTGGTTATCAGGGCAAGATCATTAAAACAGGGAACTAATTGAGTAAATAAGGATCAGATCAGTAAATCAAAGGAGATTTACTGACATGACAAACAACTTCATTACTCATTTTTCAAAGATCAACGAT